>DINC01000360.1 GCA_002425885.1 Spirochaetia bacterium UBA5550
CTGATTAATTAAATATTTCCTTTTTAATCCAAAGTACAAGAAAAAGAAGCAAACCGCTAACAGGCAGAGAATTAAAGTAATCTTATCAAATTGCCTATCCAATATTCTTTCGATAGCAACCCCTGAAAATGCTAAAGGTACGATAATTAAAAAATCAAAAAAAAATTCTTCTGATGTATTACTAAAATAAAAAAGTACAGATAACAAAATGAAGCGTACTATAGAATAAAAAATTAAACTCATCGTTTTTTCTCACTATTCTTATTATTGTTTTCATTCTGTAATGTATTAACAGTTTTTTGTACAACTTTTTTTGCAGTTGCTACTGCCCCACCTTTCGAAGCAGCTTTAATTATTGCTTTTTTACTTTCGTTTACTTTATTAGCAACTTTTGCAGTTTTTTCAGCATTTCTTACTTTACCCGCAGCTATTGCTGCATTACGTGCTTTTAAAGAAGCATTTGCGACCTTATATGTTTTGTAAGCATTATATGCATCTTTCCCTTGTTTTACTGCACCTAATCCAGATGCACCAGCTGCACCTCCCAATAACCCTGAAACAACAATATCAGAATAATCTAAATCTTCAAAAGTACTCTTACCTGCCACAATATTTGCTGCAGCCTGCAATGCTACTTCCGTAGCAATACCCCCAGCTAAACCAAAAACAGCACCTAAAACAGCCGCTTCGCCATCCGGGTCAACCAGCTTAACAGGATTCTGACCCGCATACTGATACCCGTCCAGATTTATACTATTATAAACTCCTCCCATACCCGGAAGTTTAACCGTCTCATCATGCTCATACTTCCAGTAAAAATCATGGTCAGTATCAAAATCTTCCGGCTTAGGGAAATAACTTCCTTTCACTATTGCCGGGTCTGCACTCTCCCACCGGCTCAACTTCCCGTCATAATACCTTGCCCCGAAATAATACAGCCCAGTCTCCGGGTCCAACTCCTTACCTGTAAACTTATACGGTGTACTCTGAGCAGAATCATCACTGGTCGCCTTGTTATGCACCCAGGTCTCCCCGTATGGAAAATACTCCAGTTGCTCATAAAACTTCCCGTCCTTATCCGTAACCACAGAACTTGATCCTAAATGATCTGCATGATAATAATAACACCCCTGTTCCGTGCTAACCATCTTTCCTGATTTCTCTTCCTGCATCACCATGTTCGAAACTAATCGGGTATTCCCTGCAAACACATGTTTGCTGATTAAATCCTTATTCCGCACCACATAATTCTCACTAACATACTGCACTGTACCATACTTACCTTTCTTCACTGCACGCATCCCGTCTGCGCCATACCCGTATGTGGTTACTATACTTCCATCCTTGCCCCCTCCGGGGGTGCGGGGGCTGTCAGTGGTTTTCTTTAACCTGTTCTCCTCATCCCACAATAATGTTCTGTTTAAGGATGCAGAACTGTCCATCATCGTTGTCATATTCCCGTTCAAATCATAACTGAATGTCCGTGTCCCTGCCTTTGTCACTGCATTGGGCTGTGCACCTCCATACTCATAGTTCCAAACGTATGTTGTCTCACCTATGGTTACTGTCTCACCTGTATCTTCTATTAATCCTTTATTCTCCTGGTTCTTGCGTAAAATCTTCCCTGTTATATTGTACTCAAAGTCACTTGAGTATGTATTCACCCTTTTGTTCCAGAATGGGTTCCATGTTTCGTAGTCGAATTTACCGCTTGATGATGTCAGTCTGTCCCTGTTGTCATAGGTGTAGCTCTGTTCGCTGTTTCTTGATACATCATCCGTTGTGTTGAAGCCGCTGTTCTTTCTGCTTAATATATTCCCAACTTCGTCATACTGATAAGCTATGTTCTGAAGTGTCTTCCCCTCTGCTGATGTTGTCTTAAGGTTTGTCAGTCTTCGCATCACAGGTTCGTAGGTATATGTACTCTCTGCCCCGTTTCCGTACTTCATGTATGTCCTCTGGCCGAACTCGTCGTACTTCATGTCCTCCAGGTATACCTTTCTCCCGCTTGATGTTTCACCCACCGCGCTCTTTAAGAGTCCCCCTTTGCCGTAGCTGTATGTTAAAATCTCACCGTCAGGGTATGTTAGTGTTCGCATNNCTCCCTAAATTGTCAAATGCATATTTTGTGGTGTATGTTGATGATGTGTCACCGTCACGTATTGTCTTCACAGACTTCACTGTTTCCCCTAACTTCCCGAAGTAGAGCTCCTCTGATACTGTGCCGTTGTCTGTTTTATACACTCTACCTGCGCGGTTGTATCCGCTCCCCGTGTCTCCGTATGTATAGTACACGTCATCCATGAAGGGGTAGTCTATCTGGGTAAGCCTGTTGTGGTTGTAGTGGTACCTTAAAGCTTTACCCTTTGCCGCAAGGTCAGCTGTTATCTTCCGTGTCATGTTCCCCGCAGGGTCATAGCCGAATACTGTTCTCCCTGTGTCAGGGTTATTTATCTCTGTTCTCCTGCCAAAGCCGTCATACCTTATTGCGGTGGTATTCCCCTCCGCGTCCTTCACCTCTGTTATCTCTCCAAGGGGGGTGTATGTATATGATGCCGCTGCTCCCCCCGGCTCTATCACTGTTATTATATTGTCACGTATATCTTTATGGGTTACCCTTCTCCTACCCATCTGGTCTGTCACTGTGGTTACAAGGGTCCTTTTGCCGTTCGCGCTGCTTATGCCGTACGAGTACCCTATATCCGTTCCGTCAGGCATATCCACCCTGGTCTTTCTACCCGCTGCGTCATACGCTGTTACTGTGGGGTTTTTCATCGATGCCCCTGTGCCTGTTGTGCTGAACACAGGCTGCCCCTGACGTATAACGCGCCCCATCTCGTCATACTCTACTGCGCCTGATACTGTATACCCCCCGGCTCCGTTTACCTCCGATGTTACAGCTGTTGATACCACCCGTTTCATGGCATCTATGGTTACAATGGTGTCCACATAGTCGTTTGTCAGGTGGTATCCCCTGTTCCGCGTTATACAGCGTGCCGGTATTCCGCTTATATCATAGCTGAAGCTTATTGTTGATGATCCCGCATCATTGGGGCCGACCACGCGGGTCATGCGCCCGAAGCTGTCGTAGTAGTAGTATATGGTGTTGTTATTCGTGTCCCCTGTCACTATGGGTACCCCGAACCTCGGGTCATAGGTTGACTGTGACTTAAGGCCGAACACATCTGTTACTGATGACACGTATGTCTGCACTGCAGGGTCATAGGTGTATGTCAGGCCGTATCTCTGCGACCTCTCATTAGGAGGATACATCACCAGTTTAAGGTTCCCGTCTGCATAGTAGTCCATTGTTGTTGTGCTGCTCTCGTTTCCCGATACATGGGTCACTGACCTGAGCCCGCCGTTATGGTCATAGGCCCCTGTCCTCTGGCGCAGCACAGCCCCTCCGCTGTCTGTCACTGTTATCTGCACAGGGAGTGCCATGAGGTATGTGCTCTCCCTGTACTCGTACAGTATGTTTGCTGTGACATTATCCGTGCCGTCACTTACGTCGCCGTGGTCTGTGTACCTCTTCACGTTTCCGTATGCGTCGTATTCATAGCTCTGCGCTGTTGTTATTGCCGAGCCACCTTCATGGTACACTGTGCGTGTCTCGTTTAACTGCGCAAAGTACGACCTCTCAGCATCTGTGGCTTTGTCTGTGTATGTTTTTGCTGTCTCTGTGTATATTTCTCCGTCTCTTCCCCTTACACTGTTCTTTGTCTCAAGGCCCTTGTGGTAATACGTTGCGGCATTGTACTCCTCTTCGCTATCTTCCCTCTTTGCGTTTGAGTATTCTTTTGTAACTCTGCTCCCGTCGGGCATTGTTTCAGTCACCTTTGAAAAGCCGTAGAATTCACGTTCTCCACGATCGTATTTCCCGTTTTCGTATTTATATGTATAGTTATAGCTGTGCCCGTTATTGTCATCCACTGTGACGCTCTTCATCACGTACTTTGAGCTGGGGTTGTCAAAGGTGTTCGGTGTGCGCTCGTAATCTATTGCTATCTTCCCGCCAAGGGGGTTTGTTACTGTTTTAAGTAAGTTGGTCCTCCCGGTTTTATTGATTATTCTCTTTAAATCTCCGGTTCCGTCAGATAGTATTTTTCCGGGCGTCTCCCTTCGCAATTTGGCGTGTTTTAAACGTTTTCTGTCATCCCCGCGAAGGCGGGGATCTATTCCTTTTAATAAAACTTCAGGTGTCCATGCTCAGGGCCGGGCTCTCGCCTCCAATAAAACGGCCTGATTGATATTCAGAGCGATTCAGTAAAGAGTGTTATATTTGCTTTGCAGGTGCAATGTTTATTGCACACGGCCGTTTTATTCCGGCTCCATCCCTGACGCGGTGTGGGAAGGGATCTTTTCTATGTTCCTTAAAACTTAAAGTCCCGAGTATTTTCACGATAAACTTTTCCTGTTGAAGTTTACTTTTCTGAAAATGAAATAATTTCAGCTGTTATCAATACCTTTCATGTTGAATTCAATGTAATTTCAGTTGAATTCATTGTATTTTGTATTGAAATCAATATAAATCCAATTGAAATCAATGAGTTTTGTATTGAAATCAATACCTTTCATGTTGAATTCAATGTAAATTCAGTTGAATTCAATACAAAAAGCATTGAAATCAAAGCAAATTCACTTGAATTTGATATAAAAAGTGTTGAAACCGATACAAATTCAGTTGAATTCAATACAAAAAGTATTGAAACTGACATAAATTCAGTTGAATTCAATGCAAATTCAATCAACGTCAATGTAAAATCATTGAAACCGCTACGGAGGCATTTGATGAGAAAAATTCTGTTATACATATTCTCAATTATTTCTGCTGCAATCATCCCTGTTTTAATCGCCCTTTCAATAATGATTACACTTTTTTTATCCCCGGATTTTCACGTGCGTGTGATTAAAAACCTGGACCTTGTTAAAACATTTATCGAGGCAAAAAACCTTGAAGTTGAATCTGATATAAAACGGGAGATTGAAAAGAAAACAGGTATTACGGCATTCAAGTCTGAATACGACAGTGTAAAAAAAGATTATGATGAAAAACTTCTGGCCTTTAATAAGATAAATAAAACAGAGGATTTTAAAAATCTCGAAAAGCAGATTGACGAGGTGGATGATCTCGAATGGGAAAAATCATCCGACTCCTTTAAAACCGAAGATGAATTCAAAAGTTTTAAAAAACATAAGATGAAAGAGCTTAAAGCCGCTCTCGAAGAGATTGAAAACTATCGCGATAAAAATGAAGACGCCATAGATAAATCCGAAGATGAAATGAAGAAAGCGGAAGAGATCTTTGAAGATGCCGATGACGAGATGAAGGACAAAGAGAAGGATGCCCGCGAAATAATAGAAGATCGTCAGGGTGAGTTTGTTAACGAGATGTATCACGACATCTCAAAGATTGAACCTGTTCTCACAGAAAAACTGAATACACTCTTCCTTGAAAAAGAGATTAAAAATATAATCACCACTTACCTCGATTTTTTAACATCATACCCTGAGCAGAAAAACGCGGGGAATGTTTACCAGTCAAGGCTCAACGTTGAGTCAGGTTTAATCGACACATCAACCAATGTTAAAATACCGCCGCTCAGTATGAGCTTCATTGTTAAAGTTAATGATAACGGCATAGAGAAGGAGAAGAACCTTCTGAGCGAAGTCTTTGCTGAAACTGTAAAAAGCACTCCGGGGTTGAAGAGCCCCTGGGTTATGTCAAAGCTCTTCACAATGTCAGACTCCTGGATTGCTGAAAAAGCGGGGAGATCAGTTCTAAAAGGTACCGGCATTTCATACAGCGGCGGAGTTATAAAGTCCGGGCCCATTACACTGACCGGGGAGAAAGGGGACATAGCAGAGAGGGTAATGATCGGTATGACCGCAGGGAAGTACCTCCCATACGCAGCAGGAGCGATCTCCCTGATACTACTCATACTGATATTTATTCTATCTTCGGGTAAAAAGAACGGCATTAAAAACGCAGGTTATATTCTCAAGTACCCTTCAATGATTATTGCCATTGCAGGGATTGCCCTGATACTTATTTCACTTGTGCCGGGACTGCTTCTCCCTGAAATTATCAGCGACCCGCTTAAATATGCATTTCTCGACAGGGCTGCCTCAACAGCAGTGATATATATGCTTATCCCTGTTACAGCACTGTTTTTTATACTGTCACTTGTGGGGAGTTTCATGGTTAAGATGGGGAAGAGATAAAAGAGATTCTTGACATATAACGGCCGTTTATAACAGAGTAAATTCTGCTGCCGGATCGGCTCCGGCAGATCCCCTGAAAATATAAGGAGCAACAGATGGAAGAGAAATTAGTATGGCTTGATTTTGACCTTGTGAGAAATTTCATGAGGGATGTTTTTATAAAGATTGGCGTTCCTGAAAAGGATGCCGAGGTTTCTGCTGACGTGCTTATTGAATCGGACAAACGCGGTATAGACTCCCACGGTCTCAACAGGATGAAGCCGATATATTATGATAGAATAAAGGAAGGGATACAGCTCCCTGTAACTGATTTCGAGATTGTCAGGGAGAGCCCGGCTACTGCGGTTATAGACGGACACAACGGCATGGGCCATGTAATAGGGAAACGCGCCATGACAATGGCAATGGAGAAGGCAGAAAAATTCGGCCTCGGCATGACAGCTGTGCGGAACTCCACTCATTACGGTATCGCGGGTTACTACGCTCTCATGGCTGCGGAGAAAGGGATGATCGGCATAACAGGAACAAACGCAAGGCCCTCCATTGCTCCGACTTTCGGTATAGAAAATATGCTGGGTACCAATCCCCTTGTTTTCGGTATACCCACTGACGAGGAGTTCCCCTTTGTTCTGGACTGCGCCACATCAGTGAGCCAGCGCGGGAAGATCGAGGTCTATGCACGCACAGGTAAAAGGATGCCTGAAGGATGGGTAATTGACAGGAACGGTAAATCCACAACAGATCCGATTGCTGCATTGAACGATCTGATTAAAGGCACTGCTGCACTTACCCCTCTCGGCGGTATAGGTGAGGATGGAGCGGGATTCAAAGGTTACGGATACGCCACAGTTGTTGAGATACTCTCAGCTGCGTTGCAGGGGGGGAGCTATCTCAAGATGCTGTCAGGCTTTGAAAACGGAAAAAAGGTTCCATACAAGTTAGGTCACTTCTTCATGGCAATTAATATTTCACACTTCACTGAAGTTGAGGAATTCAAAAAGATCTCCGGCGACATTCTGAGACAGCTCCGCAGCTCGGAAAAAATGCCCGGTGCTGAAAGGATATACACAGCGGGAGAGAAAGAGCACCTGGCGTGGCTTGAAAGACAGGGTAAAGGTGTCCCTGTTGGCGAAGAACTGCAGAGAGAGATGATCCTCATGAGAGATGAGTGCGGACTCGCAGAGTATAAATTCCCCTTTGAAAAATAAATTTTAATGGATCTCACTGATATAGTTGTCATAGGCGCCGGGGCAGTGGGACTTGCCCTGGCTGCCCGGCTCTCCGCAAAATATTCCGTTGTTGTGCTGGAGATGGAGGAATCCTTCGGCAGGCACACAAGCAGCAGAAACAGCGAAACTGTACACTCCGGCATATACTACCCGCAAGGTTCACTGAAGGCACAGCTCTGTTTACGCGGAAATGAACTCATATACAGCTTCATGAAAGAAAATGATATAGCACACAACAGGTGCGGGAAGTATATCATTGCATCATCGGAAGATCAAATCCCCGAAATCGAAAGATTGTATAAAAACGGTATTGCAAACAGTGTGCCCGGTCTCCGCATTGCTGACGGTGCGGAGATAGAGAAAGCTGAGCCGCTGGTTCGCGCTGTTGCAGGAGTGCATGTACCCACTGCGGGGATCATGGATTCCTATGAACTGATGAAAAGGCTTGAAACCATCGCAAAAGATAACGGAGCGCTCTTCTCGTACAGGTCTGAAGTATCACGCATTGAAAAGCCCGGTGACGGATACATGGTCACCACAACTTCCGGTGATTCGATCATGGCTGATATAATTTTCAACTGCGCGGGGCTCTTTTCTGACAGGGTCGCGGAGTCTGCCGGTTTCGACATTGATGCAATGAACTACAGGCTTAGCTTCTGCAAGGGTGAGTACTACAAATCGGACAACGTGAAAAAGATGAACCTGCTTATTTATCCTGTACCTTCTCCTGACGGCAGGTCCCTCGGCATACACAACAGGCTCTTCACTGACGGCAGCGTATCCTTCGGCCCCAATGCTTACTACCTCGATGAAAATAAAACTGATTACTCCATGAATGAAAAACACAGGGAGGAGTTTCTATATTCAGTTTCAACATTCATGAAAACTGACGTTTCTGATTTATATCCTTATGACTGCGGTATAAGGCCGAAGCTTCAGAAGCCGGGGGAGAAGTTCAGGGATTTTATTATTACGAATGAAACCGGCAGCGGAATGAAAAACTTCATTAATCTCATCGGCATTGAATCACCCGGTCTCACTTCATGCCTTGCTATTGCGGAGTATGCCTCTTCATTGATTGAGGATTAGTCTCTACTTCAGTTTATCTTTATACTCCGAAAGTTTCACGAACCTGTAGCCCTGAGCTTTCAGTTTAAGAATGCTTTTTTTCATTGCAGGGTAGAGTCTCTTACCCGGCTGGTTCATGTGCGCGATAATCACAGAGCCGGGCTTAACCTGTGACAGAATTCTCCGTTCAATCCTCTCAGCAGAAAAGCCTGCTGCATCACCTGAGATGACTGAAAAATTCATCGGGATATGATTAAGGTCATAGCAGATCTTCACAGCCACATCATCAAAGTACGCTGTACCCGGACGGTAGAAGAGCGGCCTCCTCCCTGTGAGAGCCTGAATCTTTTCCGCGTTAAGTTCAACTTCATCAAAGAGATCACCGGAAGTTGCTGTTCCCCTCCTCCCGTAGATTTTAGCTCCATTTACCGACGCGGGCTTGTGCCTGTAGCCGTGGTTTTCGATTTCAAAAAGCGGGTCACGGGAAAGCTCCACAGTAAGTTCCCTGTTGGCATCGATCCATAGTGCTGTCATGAAAAGGGATGCAGGTATTTTATTCTCCCGGAGAAAATCTATAAGCTCTTTATCGTAACCGCTCCCCTTTCTCCCGCCGCAGGCGTCAAGGGTGATTACAGCGATCTTATCGTTTGTGTCTATCCGCGTTTTAACACCGGGGGTCCATTGGGAAAAAACAACAGGTTTAATATTGTTATATTTTAAAGTTATAACTTCCCTTTTTTTTATATATGCTCCGCTTATAGAACTCTCTTTTCCGTAAAGCAGTCCGCACAATAACATCACAGTAAAAAATACTAAGGCTGTTCTGAATTTCATGTTTATCCCGGGATGATTATTTTCTCTTGGTTATGCCGCGGCCGAATCTTTCCGAAAAACCGGGCTGTGCAACATATCCCGATTTGTAAGCTCTTACATCCTCAATAGTGATAAATGATTTAGGTTCAAGCTCCTCAACTATCTCCATTACATGTTTCACTTTTGATCTCGGCACAGTGGTGTATATCAGTAAAACCTCACCCTTTAAACCACGGCCGGTTATTGTGGTTATACCGAACCCCTCTTCTCGCAGGGTCAGGGGGAGAGCTGTTACTTTTTCTGTTGTGATAATTCTGAGAGACTGATACCCGATTGAAATTAATGAATCCAGCTTCATGCCAATAAAAGTTCCTGTGGCAAAACCTGCGGCGTAGAAGATATAACTGTAAAAACCGTTCAGGTTTTTCATCACCTGCCCTATGGCCGTTATCCAAATGAGAATTTCAAAAAAACCGAGGACAGGGGCGAGATTTCTATACCCCCTGGACATAAGTATAATGCGGAGAGTGCCGATGGATACATCCACCACCCTGGCAAGGAATATGAGGAAAAGAGTTAATATTTCAGCACCCATGAATTTTTCCTGAAATAAAAAAAGCCGCCTGTTAGGGACGGCTTGTATGCAGGCCACGAGGGACTCGAACCCCCAACACTCGGTTTTGGAGACCGATGCTCTACCAATTGAACTAGTGACCTGTATCGATGAAAACCAGAAACAACAGGGAGGAAAAAACGTCAAGTATTTTTAGTTCAGGAAAAAAGTGCTGCGGATTTTATAACTTTTAAAGAGCACAGGTCAGAAATAACAGCTCCGCGCCTTTTTTTCTCAGTAATATTCCCCGTTCCCCTCTTCAAAGAGATATTTCTGGCTATCCTCACTTTCAGAAACAGCGTCAAAACTGCAGGGATATTTACCGTCAAAACATGCTGTGCAGAATTTCTTTTCAGGCCTGTTCACTGCGTCAAGCATGGTATCAATTGTGAGATAGCTGATTGAATCAACACGAAGATATTTCCGGATCTCTTCTATGGTATGTGTGGCGGCAATGAGCTCGCTCCTTGTTGGTATATCTATGCCATAATAACATGGGAATATTGTAGGAGGAGCGGATATCCTTACATGTATCTCCGCAGCACCGGCATTTCTGAACATCTTTATGATCTTTCTCATTGTTGTGCCGCGCATAATCGAATCATCCACAACTACGATACGCTTCCCTTTTACAACAGATTCCACAACATTAAATTTAAGCTTTGCCCCGAGGTCACGGATCTTCTGTGTGGGCTCAATAAAAGTTCTCCCTATGTAATGACTGCGTATCATGGCAAGCTCAAAGGGGATACCCGACTCCTTCGCGTAACCCAGTGCGGCGCAGTTCGAGGAATCCGGGATAGGGACAACAATATCAGCCTCTGCCGGAGACTGCCTTGCAAGCATTCTCCCCAGTTCGATCCTCATGTTATAAACTGAATCACCGAAGATTCTGCTGTCAGGCCTTGAAAAATATATGTACTCAAAAACGCAGAGCGATTCCTCACTTTTATCAAATGGAAAAAATGATTTTATACCGCTCTCAGAAATTTCCAGAAGTTCTCCGGGCTTGACATCCCTTTCATATTTCGCACCTATTATATCAAAGGCGCATGTTTCAGAAGCCACAACCCATGAGTCCTCAATTTTACCGAGAGCCAGGGGCCTGAACCCGTTAGGATCTCTCACGGCATATACTTTATCCCTGTTCATCACAAGAAGAGAATAGGCCCCCTTCACCTGCCTCAGCGACGCAATAAGCGCGGACTGAAAGTCCCTCTCCCCCGACTTTGCCATGAGGTGAACAATAACTTCGGAGTCAATTGTAGTCTGAAAAATCTGCCCCTGTTTTTCAAGCTCATGCCTCACTGACCCGGCGTTTGTAAGGTTGCCGTTATGCGCAAGCACAATGGGCCCTAATATTGAGGATGCCCTGAATGGCTGGGCATTGCGGAGAAATGAAGACCCCGTTGTGGAGTATCTGTTATGCCCTATTGCCATTTTACCGGGGAGATTGTCAATATGCTCCTGCGAGAATACATCGTTGACCTCGCCCATACCTGCATACCTGAAGATATGCTCTCCATCTGATGAGGCTATCCCCGCAGATTCCTGCCCCCTGTGCTGAAGGGAGTATAGGCCCAGATACGTAAGGTTTGCAGCAAAGGGATTGCCGTAAATGCCGAAAATTCCGCACTCCTCCCTGGGCCTGTAATTTTCTTCATCTATTAAAGNNCCAATCAGCAGCAGTTTAAAGTATTACAGGAACTCTCATATTATTTTAGTCTCTCTGTATTCCGGTTAATCTTATACCGCTACAAGCATTACCCGTATACATATATGTAAACAAAATATTCCGTGAAATTACTTTATTTCTGATTATTTAACATAAAAGTAAAAAGTTCAGACTATGCATATTTTCAATGGAGATCCCTTTCAATATCCTCGCGAAAATTCACATTTCTGAACATTTTTTCCGGGTCATCATAGAAGCCGATCTCCTCTTCGTTTACCACCCTTATATTATGCCCTTCAAAAAATCCGCTCATCCTGTAATCTTCGGCATCGATATTCCTTTTTATTGCTGTTATGCAGTTTTTGGAATAGATTGCATGAAGCGGCTGATAATAACCGCTGATTGCGGGCACCACAATATCATAAACATCCGGGATTTCTGTCATATACCTGATGAATTCTGTATTCAGAAAAGGCATGTCGCAGGGGAAGATAAATATTCTCTCCGCATCAAGTTTCTGCACTGCCGTATAAATCCCTCCAATGGGGCCCAGCCCCGGAATGATATCCGGTATAACCGGCAATTCGAGAAATTTAAATTTTTCCGTATCATTTGCTATTATCACAATATCATCGAAAACAGGGGAGATGGCATCACAGACATGCTCTATCAGAGTTTTTCCTTCGTAAGAGTAGAGGGATTTGTCGCTGCCGAATCTTCCGCTCTTACCACCGGCAATTATCGCGCATCTTAATTTATTACTCTCCATATCAAACCTCAATCTGCATAAATCAGCATACATAAAAAATTCAAGGATTTTTCTTATTGCATAACTTTGCAGACCGGATGAAGATTGTCACGGAGTTTATTATGGCAGAACAGAAAATCGTAACAATCACCGGAAGATCCGGCTCAGGAAAAACCACTCTCATTGAAAGGCTCGCTAAAGAGTATATATCAGAGGGGAAAAAAGTCTCTGTAATCAAAAGTATGAGGCACGACTTTGAAGTTGACCGGGAAGGGAAAGACACCCACAGGTACAGGAAAGCAGGGGTCCACTCCGCACTCATAACCAACGGAAAGAAAATCGCGCTCATGGCTGACATTACAGATGATGAGACACCGCTCACGCTTGCAGCAAAATACTTCGGCGATTATGACATTGTGATTATCGAAGGATTTAAGGAGGGGGAGACACGGAAAGTTGAGGTTATCGGAGATTCCACTGAGACTCCGCTATTTGAAACTGACAGCAATATTGTCACGGTTGTGTCTGACAGAAATTTTTCAACGAAGCTCCCCCTTTTTAAACGGAATGATATTAAAAGCATCAAAGAGTGTATTGATACAATATTTTAGGTAAATCAGGAAATGATTACTGAATTTCGCCCCCTGCGATAGACAATTCGTCTGAAAAAATCTATAGCCGCCATTTTTTTGAAGGGGTTATTAAACATTATTTTCATATAAAAGTATTAAGACAATTCCCAATCCCCCTCCGGGGGAAGCCGATATAAATTTATGAATTACTAAATTTTTATCGGCTGGGGGTTTACAGGATAATGATTTACAAAACCAAATTCACGCCCCCTTAAAAATTTTTTGTCAGTGGAGTTGGGGAGTTTCCTTTCAGAAACAGGGAGTTCCCGCAGAGCTTTATCTTTTCAGCTTAAGTATTGACGGGAGATACCCTTCCGGTGCATCAAACCCCATGAGGTTCAGGAGAGTTGCGGCAACATTCCCCAGCCCCGGATTTTTCACTCCGGGATCGATCTCATACTCACCTTTAAATTCCGGATCATATATAATCACAGGAACAGGGTTAAGAGTGTGGGCTGTTTTGCTCCTCAGCCTGCCGGTTCCCTTGTCTCTCTGGAATTCACCGCTCTTAGCGTCAACCTCATACATCTCGTCAAGATTGCCATGATCTGCCGTGATGAACGCGATACCCCCGCTCTTCTCAACAGCTTCAAGCAGCCGCTTCAGACAGATATCAACAGTTTCTGCCGCAATTATTGCAGCTTCAAGGTCGCCGGTGTGCCCCACCATGTCGCCATTGGGATAATTGAGTCTTATGAAATCATGCCCGCCAGCTTCAACAGTTTCTATAACCTTGTCAGTAATTTCAGCTCCCTTCATCCATGGCCGCTCGTTAAACTCAACCCTGTCAGAGGGGACTTCAAAATATGTCTCTGATGCTTCATCGAATTTCTCTGTCCTGTTCCCGTTCCAGAAATATGTGACATGGCCGAACTTCTGTGTTTCAGATATGGCATACTGCCTCACTCCTGAAGCCACAAGGTATTCACTGACCGTGTTATCTATTCGAGGAGGATTAACCAGAAATTTTGCAGGAATTTTAAGATCACCGTCATACTGCATCATACCTGCAAAAATCACAGCGGGGACTCTCTCCCTCTCAAAATATTTAAACTCCTTCATTTCAAAAGCCTTAGTGAGCTCAATTGCCCTGTCACCTCTGAAATTAAAAAGAATCACAGAGTCGCCGTCTTCAATTGCCCCCACAGGGCCTTTTTCATCAGCAACTGTAAACGCAGGGAGATACTGATCTATCACACCGGGATCCTCTTTTCTGAATGTCTCCAGGGCCTCCATGGCTGATCTGAAGGGCCTTGCCTTACCAAGTACATGTGCATCCCAGCCCCGCTTAACTATGCTCCAGTCAGCCTCATACCTGTCCATGGTGGTAACCATACGCCCTCCGCCTGAAGCAATGCGGTAGTTCATCCCCTGTGCGGTAAATTTTTTAAGGAATCCCTCAAGCTGATCAATGTAAAGGTTGGCTGAAGTTTCAGGAACATCACGTCCATCAAGGAGTATATGCACCATCAGTTTCTTTACACCCTCAGATGCGGCTTTCTCTATTATACGGAAGAGATGATTTATATGCGAGTGGACATTCCCGTCAGAGAGCAGCCCGATAAAGTGCATGGCACTGCCTGATTTTACAGGTTTATCAATAAGTTCCTTCCAGACAGGAGTTGTAAAGACCTCACCTGATTCAATGGCATTTGAAACCAGTTTCGCTCCCTGATCAAAAATCCTCCCTGCCCCAAGAGCATTATGCCCCACTTCAGAGTTACCCATGTCGGCATCACTCGGGAGCCCCACTGCTGTGCCGTGAGCTTTCAGTGTTGTGTACGGACAGCTCTTAATAAGTCTGTCAAGGTTCGGAGTGCGGGCAAGGAAAAAAGCGTTACCCTCATTCTCTTTACCAATACCCATGCCGTCCATTATAACAAGGACAACAGGGCCACTTCTCTTAATAATATTATTTTTATTTAATGGTCTCATTTTTTTCTCCGTTTATTAATTGTAAGTAATGCAAAAGCAGAGCTGGTTTCAAATCAACTTTTTTTATTAAAATAAATATTCGGGAAAATCCGATGCCGCCGGGAAAGATAAAAGAAGGTTTATTCCAGTAGAAAATCATCCAGGCCGGATAGTTCAATAACTCGCAGTATAGTCTGGTTATAATTTATCAGTTTAAAGCTTCTGTCCATACCGGCAAGTTTTCTTTTTATTCTTATCAATACCGCAAGGGCAACTGAATCAAAATGGAGAAGATTCTCAAGATCAAGGATAACTTCACGCTGATCTTTCTTAACAAAATCCAGTATTCTCTCTTCAAGAATATTCATAAACTGAAGTTCTTCATTTTTTACAGTGAAAATCCTTTC
>DINC01000225.1 GCA_002425885.1 Spirochaetia bacterium UBA5550
TATATTAAAATTATATTATAATTGTGCAGTGCAAGCTTTTTTTATCATTTACTGAAGAACGTTTAACTGATAAACCCTGAATTTCCTTTCATCCGATATGAATCATTTCAGGTGCGGATGAAAAAACTTCAGAAGATCTTCCCGGAGGATATAATGTATTCTGACATGAATAAAATATTAAATATGCTGGTTATTGCGATACTATCAATGATTGTGCTGATTTCACTTCTGTTCTTCATAAGAGTGTCGGATAAATCCCATCCATATATGAACGGAGCAGATATCCGGGACTCATACGCTCCATATAACCCGTGGAATAAAGCTAAAAACCGCTAACTGCTTTTTAATGATTTTGCCTGGCTGAACTCTTTAAGCTTTTCATAAAGCACATTAAATTCGATAATGTGCATTTTACCCTTATACTGGACAAGAGCGCTGTCTCTGCATATCCCTTTTACATCAAGTTCGGCAGGAGCCTCCCATTTAGCTCCATCAAAGGTTTCAATATATGTTCTTTTTTCACTTATATAAATAAACCCGCTCTCCCCGACATAAACATCACTGATTTTTCCGAGCTTTTTAATTTCGTTCCTTTTTTTTGCCGGTATTTCAAACCTTATAACTGACCACACGCCTGTGCCCCCTCTTACATAAAAAACATCGTCACCCCTTATGTTAAACTCAAAAGAGGAGGAGGCTATATTTTTTACAAGAGATGAACCTGAAACCGAATCAAAAATACTTATATAATATGAGCCCGCTATACCTGTTATAAGGCCATAATATTTATCAGTTGAAATCATCGCTGAGCGGAAAAGTTTTTTATATGGCGGATTATATACCCCTGAATCAATTTTTCTCACCTTTTTTTCGTCACCCGAGAGCTCCTGCATCCTCCCCCCGGAAAGAAAAACCGCATTATCTCCACGGATGGCAGAGGCATCAATTGTCTCTTTTTTGTCAGCCAGGTATATATTCACAGGATCTCCGTCTGAATCAAACACACAGAAACCTTTACTGTTGCCAAGAACGATTCTGTTTTTCCCTGTGTCTGCATATATAATATTATCACTTATAATTTTATCAGCATTAAGTTTAACCTGATCAGGATAGAGTAGAGAGATATCACTGCCGCTCCCTGTTATTACAGTGCTCTTATTGAAAAAAAGATTATCTGAACCTGCTGTTAAAACTGAAAATGATTCAAGAATTGTTTCAGTAATAACTGAAGTATCACTCACTTCCCCTTCCGAATATTTTTCCAGGAGGTCCCTGTATTTCCCTTCAGAAGTAATGGAGCAGGAAAAGAAAAATAACGGGAGGATGCAAATTAAAATCAGNNAATATTTTCCCTGTTCAAAGATCAGGAAAATTAGAAAAAAGAGATGAATATTGATCTGAAGTCTTAAAATAAGATAGATCAGGTTATTGCTTTAAAATCTTTAGTCAATTAATATTTCCGGCGCCATGATTATTTCATGTAAAAAGAGTTTAATTTTACCTCTTTTCTGCAACATTTTATCAGCATGTGCTACACAAGCTCAATGTATTAATATATTAATGCATGAAAAATTACTTGAAATCTCAGATGTTAGAACCGACGATGATTGGACTTTACTGTCAGGAATTGCATAACCACTCAGCACAGCGTTTCCAATGCAGAAAACAATATCTAAATTTAAGAGCGTATAATGCCAGGTAAAACCATAACTATTTACGACACAACACTCCGCGATGGTTCACAGACTGTGGGGATTTCTCTTTCAATACAGGACAAGCTTAATATCGCGAAAATACTGGACTGGCTTAAAGTTGATTACATCGAAGGTGGCTGGCCCGGGTCCAATCCCAAGGATGATTCGTTCTTTGCTGAAATCAGAAAGAGCGATATTAAACACGCGAAAATTGCGGCCTTCGGTTCCACAAGAAGAAAGGGTTTCAAATGCAAAGACGATCCCATGCTGCAGTCCCTTGTTGCCTCAAAGGCTGATGTTATTACCCTTGTGGCAAAAACATGGGATTTCCAGGTTACTAAAGCCCTGGGTATGGAACTCGATGAAAATCTTGAACTGATCTACGACTCGGTTGCATATCTTAAAGACCTGGGCTTCGAGGTTTTCCTTGACGCGGAACATTTTTTCGACGGGAATAAAGCGAACAGGGATTACTCATTCAGATGTATAGAAAAAGCATGCGAAGCCGGTGCTGACATGATCGTACTCTGCGATACAAACGGGGGTACTCTCCCGTCAGAAGCTTACAGCATTACATCCGCAGTAACATCAGTAATAAAGACACCTGTTGGAGGGCACTTCCACAATGATACAGGTGTTGCTGTGGCAAACTCCATGTATGCTCTCGACGCAGGAGCCTTATCTATACAGGGTACGGTTAACGGTTACGGAGAGAGATGCGGCAACTGCGACATAATGACCCTCATACCCAATGCTGTTCTTAAATTAGGATATAAATGCGCGTCAGGTGATGCACTACAGCACCTCACAGAAGTAAGCAGGCTGGTAAGTGAAATAGCAAATCTCCATCACGTTGAAAACCGCCCGTACGTTGGAGATAATGCCTTTGCCCATAAAGGGGGTATTCACGTTTCCGCTCTTCAGAAAGATACACGCACTTATGAACATGTTGACCCGTCTCTTGTGGGGAACAGACGGAAAGTTATGATATCGGAACTTTCCGGAAAGAGCAATATTGAGTTCAAGGCCAGGGAACTGGGGATTAATATTGACGGAGAGCTCAGCATCACAAAATCGCTGCTGGACAAAATAAAAAAGCTTGAAGACCAGGGTTTTCAGTTTGAAGCTGCAGAAGGATCTTTCGAACTGCTGATACGTGAAGCCACAGGTGAATACAGGCCCTTCTTTAATTTCCTGGGGTTCAGGCTGATAACAGAGATGGACAGTAACGGAAAACTTGAAAGTGAAGCAACCATAAAGGTTGAGGTGGGTGGGACGCTGGAACACACAGCGGCAAACGGCAATGGCCCTGTGGAGGCCATGGATAACGCACTTAGAAAAGCTCTTACAAAATTCTATCCCGAAATTTCAAACATGCACCTTGCGGACTACAAGGTCAGGGTTCTTGAAGACAACAGCGGTACAGCTTCAAGTGTACGCGTACTTATAGATCAGACTGACGGCACAGACCACTGGGGTACAGTGGGAGTTTCTCCCAATATAATCGAAGCTTCATGGATGGCTCTGGTTGACGGTATTGAATACATGCTCTTTAAAAAACATAAAAATATAAACAGCTAATTATCCAGAAAGGAATTTGATATAAGATGATTATCGGAAGAAGAAAAAAAATTATACTCATCAGCGGNNTTCTCTCCGCTTTATTAATATCTGCAGGAACTCTCTTTTCGTGGACCGGTTATGACAGTGTTTATGCTGTTGTTAATAACCGCCCTATAATGGAGAGTGAAGTACGGCTCAGATTTGAAAGACTTAAATCAGCAAAAAATATTCCCGCAGGAAAAACTGCTGCTGAAAAAAGCCGTATTCTGGACAGACTAATTGAAAATGAAATTGTTTTTGAAACCGCACAGAAAGAATCTATTGAGATAAGCAATAAACGTGTTATAAATCAGCTTGAAGGCTTTATGACAAATTTCTTCAGTTCCAAGGGGAGCAAAAAAGAGATCTCAGCCACTGTTGAACGGGTTTCCCTGAACCTCGAGAAATATCTTGAGAACAGGTTTGAACCGAAGGTTAAAATAGACCCGGATCTGAATAAGTTCATTGATCATATCGAAAAAAAGGAACGAACCGACTTTTTCACTTTTTTTGACGACCTGAGAGTAAAGATCGCTAAAGAACAGATAATGTCAGTTGCTGTGGGAGCCACCCCGCCATCCGCAGAAGAAGCCCGTAAATGGTACAATGCCAACAAATCAAAACTTGGATATGAAGTCCATGTGAAACATATTCTGGTAATTCCTGACGGACACTCCCTCTCTGCCGAAAAGAAAGCTAACGAGAAGATTGAAGGGATCCGAAAAAGAATAATGGCAGGTGAATCGTTTGAAGCACTGGCATCCCAGCATTCACAGGACCCCGGTTCAGCATCAAACGGGGGTGACCTCGGGTGGCAGATGCTTGCGCAGCTTGACCCCTATTTCGCAGGTAATGTTTTCCGCCTGTCTAAAAAAGGACAGATTTCACAGGTCTTTAAATCCGGTTTCGGATATCACATCGCGAAATATATTGATAGACGAGCTGTAACATTTGACAGAGTCGAACGGATGATCACATACAAGCTTTACAATGAAAACATGGAAGCCCAGTTTGACAAATGGGTTCAGCAGCGGAAAAAAGAATCGGCTATCAAGATATTCATGGAAGATTATGTAAAGGTTAAATAATGGATGACACCAGAGTAGATATTATAATTTATATTGATGAGAATCTGTCAGACTCATCTCTCGGGTTCAGGGGAGAATTCACCCCTCACCTGATTTCATCAAAAATTAAATCCGCCACACCTGAAACTGCAGTTTATTACTCTGTTCCATCATCTTATGACGGGATACTTAAATCTGAAAAGAATTTAATAATCCGCGAATCCGCAGATGACGTCAACTACTGGAAGGGAATTTTCGCGAAAACATCATCACCTCATATTGCGGTAATTAAAGGGGACTCCCCTTTCTTCGATACAGATGTACTGAAAGAGATGTCAGAGCTGCATACAAAATACCTTGCTGAATTTACATATTCTGAAAATCTTCCGGAAGGTTTCACCTGTGAAATAGTTGCAGGTGAACTGATGAACCAGCTCCCCGAAATAAAAGAGCAGAGCCTCCCCCTTAGTAAAGTAATAAAGTCCAACATAAACCAGTTCGACGTTGAACTATACTATCGTGAACCCGACATAAGGGACAGGAGATTATCCTTCCGTCTTTCAAATCCGAGAGAAAGAAAAATTATGGAGAATCTTGCCGAAGTAAAAGGGGGGATCCCGCATTACAGTGAAATCAGGGAGATCATCAAAAATAATCCCTCAGTAGTTTTTACTGCTCCTTCGTATCTCGAAATTGAAATTACAGGTGAATGTTCTCTGGATTGTATTTTCTGCTACAGAAAGACGCTGGGTCAGCCTCATAGCCGGATGAGCCTTGAAACAATGAAAAAGCTCATTGATGAGATGAGAGAGTTTGCTCTCCCTTATACTGTCTGTTTCGGCGGCTCCGGTGAACCGGCAGACCACCCTGACTTCTATGCGCTCATGGATATCGTATGCTCAGAGTCCCTGGCTGAACAGCTTATTATTGAAACTAACGGAATTAATGCCGGTGCTAATTTTAAATCATATCTATCCTCTCCTGGACATGAAAAATTAAAAGTAATAATTAACAACAACGGTATGGACAAGGCTTCCTATCAGAAACTCCATGGTTCAGATTCCTTTGATCAGGTATTCAGCAATATAATTTCTCTCAATGAACTGAACAGCAGCGGAGAGAGAGTTTATATACAGATAATGAAGATCAATGAAACTGATGAATTCAGTGCAGGTGACGAGCAGAGATCATACCTTGATAAATTCTACGATTTCTGGGAGGGGTACAAGGTTCCCATTATTCTCCAGAAACAGAATACATATTCAGGGAGGATTAAGGACAGGAGGTATTCCGACCTCTCCCCGCTGAAAAGAATACCATGCTGGCACCTTCAGCGTGATCTATATATTCTGTCAGACGGAACTGTTGCCTACTGTAAGCAGGACATTGACGGGGAGAGAGCTTACGGGAATATTAACAGCAATCCTCTTAAAGAAATTCTGAATAATCAGAAAGAGGCTTTTACTCAAAACTATTCAGATAAATTTCCGTCAAAACCTGACTGCAGAACCTGCGACGAGTGGTATACATTTAATTTTTAGTTATATTTAATCTATGAAAGCAATAGCTGTTATACAGGCAAGACTCAACTCCACCAGGCTCCCGTCCAAGGCGCTCCTCACTCTCTGCGGAATACCAATGATAACACATGTTATAGAGAGAGCCAAAGCCATTGAAGGCGTGAACACGGTTATTCTTGCAACAGGGAAAAGTGAAGAGAACAACCCTCTGGCCGATATTGCAGAATCCTGCAGCATCAGACTATTCCGCGGTTCCGAATCTGATGTACTGGAAAGATACTACATGGCTGTTTCAGAAACTGACTGTGACTATGTCATAAGAATAACAGGGGACAACCCCCTGACAGATCACGAATCAGCCTCATCAGCGCTTGTACACGCATATAAAACCGGCGCAGACCATTGCACAACATCCGGCATACCACTGGGAACCGGTGTTGAAGTAATAAAAAAAACAGCACTTGAAACAGCATATAATGAAGGAAAAGAGCCGCATCACAGGGAGCATGTAACTCCATATATCAAGGAGCACCCTGAGCTTTTCCGGATACAAAAATATATCTCCACCATGACCAACCCTTTCCCTGATCTCAGGCTTACTGTGGATACTTCTGAAGACTTTGAACTTATGAATTTCATTTACGATAAACTTTACAATGGAAAACCTGTAAGACTTGAAGAAGTTATTAACCTCATCAGGCAGAAACCTGAACTCCGGCTGATTAATTCCGGAGTTGAGCAGCGCCCGATGACACATCACAGCAATGAATAAAAAGAAGATAGTTATAATAACTGGTACAGGCGGGGCTCTCGGCACAGGTCATTTTCAGAGGATGATGAACCTTGCGTCATACATGAATGAAAAACATGATTTTGAAATTTCATTTCTGATAAAAACCGGTGATTACCCCGTCCCCGCTGAATTTTCAATGATGAAAATATCATCTCTCCCAGACTCATGCGACCTTATAATCAGAGATATGAGAGACTCCACAAAACAGGAGATGCTCTCTCTCTCCGCGATAGCCCCTGTAATTGCTGTTGACGATGCAGGAGATGGTAAAAGCTGTACAGAAAATTCAATCAATCTCCTGCCGCTCCCTTCGTCTTCTTCCTCTGCGATTAAGGCTGATTACAGGAGGTTCCTTTACGGCTACACATTCACTCTTGGTGTAAAAGAACTGATAAGGAAAAACTTAAATGAACGGGATATCGATATTACAATATATGCGGGATTTTCACCTCCACCCGCACTACTTGCGCTAATAGGAAAATCGATACCTGAAAACAACCGCGCTGTTTTACTCTCAGCAGGGAAACCGATTGTCCTGACAGGAGATCCGCTCCCTGACAATATAACCTATTCAGAAATACTTGCACGCACAAAGATTGTCATGACTCATTTCGGTTTAACAATGTTTGAAGCGCATATTTGCGGATGTTCAATCGCAGCCCTCAATCCCACTCCCTATCACGAAGAACTTACAGAGACAGTCCGCAGGGAGATGAAAATAATTCACTCAACAGGGTATTCTTCTTTTGATCCTGTGATTATGGGAGATGACCTGATGCTATCCCTTAAAAAAAATAATATTCCGGTCATTTCTCCGGAAGAAATTCTTAGCAGTATTAATAACGGCCTTGAAAACTTCACCCGGTATATATATAAAATTTTAATGTGAGGTAGTATTATGGAATTACATGAAGCAATAGTGACCCGAAGATCTGTACGGAAATTTACTGACCATTATGTGACAGATGAAGAGATTGCGAAACTTCTTGAAGCGGCTCAGTGGGCCCCTTCATGGAAAAACAGCCAATGCTGGGAGTTCATTGTAATCAGAGACAGAGAATTAATGAAACAGGTTGCTGATACTTATTCAGCGACTAACCCTTCGCGAAAATGCTCTGAAACCGCGTCAGTATTAATAGCTGTATGCGGAAAGAGAGATCTCCCCGGATACATGAAAGGGGAACAGGAAACAAAATTTGGCTCATGGTTTATGTTCGATCTCGGCATAGCTGTACAGAATATCGCTCTCCGGGCCCATGACCTGGGGCTTGGAACTGTTGTTGTGGGATTAATGGACCACGATAAATGCGCAGATCTTCTTAATGTAAAATCACCATACGAAGTTGTTGCTATTCTCCCCATAGGTCAGCCTGTGGAATTTAAAAAAGAGGGGCCTAAGCGGAGAGAGATAACTGAATTCACCCATAAGGATAAATTCGGTAATAAATAAAAAATGGAACTCACCGACCTTAAAGCTACATCAAAGGATAAACTTAAAAGCCACTGGAGGCTCCGTCTTCATGAAATAATTTTTGAAGCAGATACAGCCGCAGGGAGAGCCTTTGATGTTACGCTTTTGATACTGATACTTTCAAGCGTCATGGTAGTGATGCTTGAAAGCGTCGCATCTATTGAATCTGAATACGGAAAATTTCTGCGTATCCTTGAATGGGCTTTTACAATAATATTCACCATAGAATATTTCGCCCGTATAATCACAATAGGGAAACCTGTTAAGTATATTTTCAGCTTCCTCGGAACAATAGATCTCCTTGCAATTATACCGACATATCTCAGTTTTTTTATTACAGGAAGCCAGTTCCTTCTTGTTTTCAGAACATTCCGCCTCCTGCGTGTTTTCCGGATATTTAAACTGGCAAGATACCTCACCGCTGCGGATTCACTTCTCCTTGCATTAAAAGCAAGCCGTTTCAAAATTACAGTATTCCTCGGAACTGTAATCTCACTTGTTATTATTTCAGGAACAGTTATGTATATCATAGAAGGACCGGAAAATGGATTCACCAGCATACCGCAGAGCATCTACTGGTCAATAGTTACACTTACAACCGTAGGTTACGGCGATATCGCTCCCAGAACCATATTGGGGCAGATGGTCGCATCGCTTATTATGATTATGGGTTACGGAATTATTGCGGTTCCCACAGGGATTGTAACAGTTGAAATGGCAAATCTGAAAAAAGATGAAAAGAGTATTACAACACAGTCATGCCCGCAATGCTCAAAACAGGGGCACGACCATGATGCAGTATTCTGCAAATACTGCGGTGGAAAACTTTAAGAATACAGATTTATTCAAAACCTGTCAGCAACAGTATAATGTTTAACAATTAAATCTGAAGAGATTCCATATTTATAATCATCCGGATAGAGAACAGCTTTTTCAATATTTTCCCCTGCGAATGCGCTTATGGAATCCATTGATTCCCAGAAAGTAATGAGTGTAACCTCAATTGAAGCACCCGCATCTCTTTTAAAAATCTCCGCGCCTTTAAAACCGGGGGTATTCTTCGCATCCTTAATCCCTGTTATACTTAGATAAGGAATGAATTCATTAATATTATCAGCCGGACATACACATCGCCACTCTCTTGCTATCATATCTTCAACCTCATAATTTAATATTTTACAGAGTTATCCGGCGGATTATTAATCCTGATACCGGACAATAAAACAGGGGGCATCCACCCCCTGTTATAACCTGCTTTATTTCTATTTACAACTATTTTTTTATTTAATCATCTCAGCGGCTATTTTAACTGCCTCATCAATTGCCTTCTGTATATTAGCAGCATCCTTACCTCCGGCCTGAGCCATATCTTTCCTTCCGCCGCCGCCTCCGCCCACAAGGCCCACAGTATCTTTAATCAGTTTACCGCAATCGATCCCTTTATCCACAGCGGGCTTTGTTGCAGCATAAAGAAGCATTGCCTTACCACCTGCGGATGACCCGAGGCACACAACAGAACTCTGCACCCTCTCCCTCAGCGAATCTGAAAGGCTCCTGAGCCCATCAACATCGAGGTCCGCTGTAACCAGAGAAATAATCTTAACTCCATTAACATCTTTTGCAGCACTTATAAGGGAGTCCACATCAGAAACAGCAGCAGCTTTTTTCAGCTTATCAAGCTCTTTCTCCGCAGCTTTACTTCGTGAGATTATTTCATCCACTTTCTTAACAAGGCCTGTTTCAGGAATATTAATAGATTCTGTCAGAGCGGAAACAATCTCTCTCTGCTCATTGAACCTGTCGAGAAGCCCTTTAAGTGTAACAGCTTCAATTCTTCTTATACCGGCGCCAGGTGAACTCTCTCTCAGAATTTTGAAGAGGCCGATTTTTCCGGTATTATTAACATGAGTACCGCCGCAGAGCTCCATACTGAAACCTGCAACTGTAAGCACCCGCACTGTCTCCTCATATTTTTCATCAAAGACAGCCATTGCCCCCATCTTCACAGCGTCATTGATATTCATAACGTCAGTTGTGACATCAATGTTCTCCCAGATCTTTTCATTAACAAGATTTTCAATCTGAGCGATCTCGCTGTCACTGAGAGAATTAAAGTGTGAAAAATCAAAACGGAGTTTATCAGAATCAACAATTGAACCAGCCTGTTTTACATGGCTGCCGAGAGTCCGGCGCAGTGCTGCCTGGAGCAGGTGGGTAGCTGTGTGATTCGCGCGGATCAGGTTCCTGTTCACGCGGTTAATTTTTGCCTCAACTTTATCCCCCTGTCTGAATGAGCCTTTAACAACTGTACCGATATGTATATGCGTCTTATTATGCTTCTTTGTGTCCTCAACAGAGAACACTGAATCTCCGCAGATAATCTCTCCAATGTCCCCCACCTGTCCCCCTGACTCGCCGTAGAAAGGAGTGCGGTTTAGAACAATAATCCCCCTGTCGCCTTCAGAGATTGTGCTGCTCTTAACAGTCTCTTTATACAGGAGGAGTAGATCCGCATCCGCAGACTCATGTTCATAGCCGAGAAATTCAGTGTTACCCGCTGCTGCAATAATCTCGTCGAAAACAGATTCAAAGCCCAGGTCTGAACCCTTCCAGCTTTGCTTGCCGCGCTCTCTCTGCTTCTCCATCTCCGTTGTAAAAGCTTCAGTGTCAACTTTCAGCCCCTGTTCAATTGCCATCTCAGTTGTCATCTCAAGGGGGAAGCCGAAAGTATCATAAAGTACAAAGGCATCTGCACCGGTTATGAGCCCTGATCCGCTCTTCTTCGCGCTCTTCATCAGCTCCTCAAGCCTGTCCATTCCATTCTCTATAGTTTCGAGGAAACGTCTCTCCTCTGCTTCTATTACATTTTTAACATTTGCTACAGTCTCAGTGATCTCAGGGTAGAACTCACCCATTGTTGCAACTATCGGATCAACAATTCTGTAAACAAACGGTTCCTTGAGGCCAAGGAGCCTGCTGAAACGGAGGGCCCTTCTTAATATTCTTCGAAGCACATAACCACGGCCGTCGTTGGATGGGTAGATCCCGTCAGACATTGCAAATGTCAGAGTGCGGCCATGCTCAACAATTACTTTTATAGGGAGCATGTTTGATCCCTCATACTTCTTCCCTGATTCGCGGCTTACGAATTCAATGAGTGCTTTAAGCTCGTCTGTTTCAAATACAGAGTCAACTCCCTGAATCAAAGTTGCAAGCCTCTCAAGTCCCATACCTGTATCAATACCTGTTCTGGGGAGAGGTTCAAACTCACCTCTCTCATTCTGATTGAACTGATTAAACACAAGGTTCCAGTATTCAAGGTACCTGTCACATTCACATCCCGGTTTACAATCTGCTTTTCCGCATCCGAACTGCTCGCCGCGATCGTAATAAAGCTCGGAGCATGGGCCGCATGCGCCTGTGTCACCTGCGGGCCCCCAGAAATTATCAGCCTTGCCGAGCCTTACAATTCGCTCAGAAGGGATACCAATTCTTTTATTCCATATTTCAGCAGCTTCGTCATCATTCTCATAAATACTTGCCCAGAGCTTTTCCTTAGGGAAGCCGATCACGTCTGTGGAGTATTCCCATGCAAAATCAATTGCCTCCTCCTTGAAATAATCGCCGAAAGAGAAGTTACCCAGCATCTCGAAGAGAGTGAGATGCCTCTTTGTGCGCCCCACCTGTTCAAGGTCGCTTGTACGGAGACACTTCTGAATTGATGCTGCCCTTGTGTATTCAAGATCAACGGTACCGGCAAACATCGGTTTGAACTGAACCATACCGGCAGTTGTAAAGAGAAGTGTGGGGTCATCTTTCGGGACCAGAGAGCTCGAAGGGACAATCTTGTGCCCCTTGCTCCTGAAATAATCTATGTATGAAGTGCGTAAATCTCTGACTTTATGCATGAAGAGTTCCTTATTTATATTATTTTCTTTAACGGAGGGTAAGGGGAAAACCCCTTAATAAGCCCCCGCCGGGCTGCCTGCAGTTTCAAAAACAGAGTTTTTAGAACCGCCCCTGATTTTATTCGATAAATGCAATTTTTCCGGAAAGTAATGTTTTTTTTCAAGAATTAATTTAAGAGGGAGGTTTTAATTACAGATTGTTTTTCGGGCTTAATGGTTGACGTTATTTCTCCCTTTGAATTNNGTAAATAACCGGGGTTTATAATGTTTAAAAAATTAAGGTCTTCCATATTTAACATAAAAAGATCCGGAACTATCCGTAATAATTATAACCTTTTGACTTCCGCCCTCATTTCTACAGCTGTTTTTTTTATTATATCCTCAGTAATTTCAGGATGTTCTTCATATCCGGTTATTGATTCAAATCAGCTGCATAATTCAGTAATTGCAGAGTTCCGCGGCAGAACTTTTATTATCGGAGGGCATTATAAAACAGCTTCAGCCGGAACCCCCAACCGGAATGTTTTTGAAGTTACCGACAAGCTGAAGGCATTTTATTATAAAAGCAGTTTAATCAGGCCATATCACTTTACCAGTATCAAAACAGATGAGCTTAAAACAGCAGGTAAATTAAAAATAGACTTCGATATTTCCGGGGATGCGGAGTTTATGGAATTTAATGACAGAATGTATATGATCGGCGGCAAAAGAGATGGCGAGAAGAACAGTGACATTTATGTAAGCGATGACATGCTTAGCTGGCGTCCGGTTCTGAAGAGAGCCCCCTGGGAAAAAGCAAATCCGCGGATAAAACATAAACTCGAAGTATTTAATGGATTTATATATATTGCCGGTGGAACTTTTCATGATGATATCTGGCGGAGCTCTGACGGTGTCAATTGGACTTTGATCCGTTCTTTACATAAAAATGTTAAACAGCTTTTTACATGGAACGGGTCTTTGTATCTTCATGCCAGAGATGATAGAGGAAATATTCTTTACTCGACAAAAGACGGATTAGAGTGGAAACCTGAAAAAGGATTTCCACGGCACGATAATGTTGACATAGTGTTCTCTGATAAAAAACTCTTCGCTGCTGCTCCGCATTCAATATATAGTTCCTCTGACTGCAAAAAATGGACTATGCTCATTAATTCCCCTGCCATCAGCACTCCATGCGGTGTTTATAACGATATGCTGTATATAAACAATCTGAACGGCCTGGAAGGGGCCTGTTTCACCGGAGATGGTATAAACTGGAAATCTGCAGAAACAGGAAAAGAGATCTCTTTAATTCCATATGACATGGGGAGCCGGATAAAAAATAATTATGAAGAGTACAGTATTATTGATTTTAAAAACAATGGATGGATTATCGGAGAGTCACCTGATCGTATCTATAAAACGTCAGATGGTTTAAACTGGAAAAAAGTTTATGCCAACCCCGATAAAAAATTCCTTCATAGATCCAAATCTGCTGTTGGAGTATTTAACGGATTCATGTATATAACCGGCGGTCTCTGGACAGGTAATATGAAAAATAATCCTCATAAATATTACATAGTAATGGACGATATATGGCGCAGCAGTAACGGTATTGACTGGGAACTTGTTTCAGAAAATGCTCCATGGGACAAAATGATGAACGGCGTGCTTTTGCTATTTCAGAACCGGTTTTATCTTTTCGGAGGGGACCGCTATGGCGGAGATGGAAGTGAACTTCAGGCATGGAACAGCAGTAATGGGAAAAACTGGATAAGGAATTCCGATGATTCAGGTATCAATGAACTGGTTAATTCAAATANNACGAAACAGCTACATAGGTATAGCGTTGTTGAATGGTAAAATATATCTCACAGATAAATACATAGGCTCTGATATATTAATAACTTCAGACGGAAATAAATACAATAAGCAGAAAATCACCGGCGATATA
>DINC01000067.1 GCA_002425885.1 Spirochaetia bacterium UBA5550
TTTTAAGGGGTTACACCCCTTAACCCCGTTTCACTTAATGAGATTCGTAAAATGTTTAATATCTAAAAACAGAGTTAACACATTCTTTGAAATTTTAATATGATAAGATTATATTTATTTAAAACTAACAAAACCGGGGAATAGTATGAAATATCCACGATCCATTTTAAGGCCGTCGGCCATTTTAGTTTCTCTCGCACTTATCTTTACGGTATCATGCCAGCTTGATGTTCCCATGAAAGAGATGGTAACTGCAAAAACATCAATTGAAAGCGCAAAGGCTGTTGATGCAGAGAAGTACAGTCCTGAGGAGCTGAAAAAAGCTGAAGAACTTCTTCTCCAGAGCCATGCACTCCTCTCTGAAAAAAAAGATAAAGAAGCAAAGAAGGCTGCAGAGGATTCCATTACCGCTGCCCTTGCAGCTGAGAATAAAGCTCTCCCGTCTTATGCTGATGCACACATTGAAGCTGCTGAAGCAGAGTACCAGGAAGCGGACAAAGCCTTTGCAGAGAGGTTCTCGCCTGAAAAATTCGCAAAGGCAGGGACTCTCACCACAGAGGCTAAACAGAATTTCGAAAACCGTGACTTCAGAAAATCCGCTGATCTTGCAGACCAGGCTCTTGCAATGTCAGTTGAAGCAAAAAATGAAGCTCTCATGAACTCCTCTGTTATTCAGAACCAGATCAATACTCTCGAAACAAAATATAATAACCTGAAAAAAGATAAATTCAGCAGTTCAGCAAACGAAAATCTCACGAAAGCCGGGACAGCCCTCACTGCTGCCAGGACAGGTCTTGCGAATAAAGATTTTAAATCCACAATGGCCGAAATCCGGAATGCTGAAATTGAACTGGATGCGGCAAACCTGATTATAACAAAAAAAGGGATGTACGCAAAGATAGAGAAACTGCGGGGAGACCTGAACTCGTCCGCCAAAGAAGCTGCATCCGGAGATGTAAAATCTGATCTCGACAAAGCTCTTCTTGCGTTGAATGCCGCAGAGACTTCGCTTGAACAGAATTACATTGAAGATGCTGACATGAGAATAAAAGAAGCTGAAACTCTTATTGGCGGTGCAAACGCGAAAATGAAAGAAAAGAATGCGCTTGCCGCCATAGCTAAGGCAGAAAAACTTTTGGCCCAGGCCAGAGAAAAAGATTCCGCAAACGCCCATTCAGAAAATCTGGGGAAAGCCGGAAAGTTAATCGATAACGGCAGCTCCAGCATAAAAAATAAAAAATATAATGAAGGTATAAGCAACGCAGAAGAGGCTGAAACACTCATTGCAGCAGTACTGAACTCCCTTTCATCCGAAGCCGCTGAAGCTAAGCTCAAAGCATCAGCAGATGAGCAGAAAGAGGAAGTTTCAAAAGAAGATTCCTCCACGGAAAAGACAGAGATAACAGAAGAGGTTAAGCCTGCGGGTAATGTATACACAGTACAATGGAGAAAGAAAAACACTGACTGCCTCTGGAGAATCGCCCAGAAAGTATATAAGGACGCGGCATACTGGCCTGCTATATATATTGCCAACAGGGACCAGATTAAAGATCCTGATCTGATATTCCCCGGTCAGAAATTTGTTATTCCTCCAAAACCGCAGAAGCGGCCATCTTATAAAGAGTTAGTTGAAGAGGAAAAGACAAAAGAGATGGAAAAAGAAAAAGCGGTTGGAGAAGATAAACCTGCCGATAAAGATAGCAGGGACACCAGCGAAAATAAATGAAATTCAGACTCACATTAATAATTCTTCTTTTAATCAATGTCCCTCTTTCAGCGAGGGACATTGATTTAGATGCCATATACCTGAAACCGGAATCCAGAATTTATACTGATATTGTATCTGCAAAGGAAAAGCTCTACACCGGTATTTCATCTCTTTTTATTGACAGCAGCGTGATTTACTCTGTATGGAGCGGAGGAGATGAGATCCTTTATATTAAGGAATTCAGAGGGATCAATATTATCTACCTTTACTCCAGAGGGAGTCTGGAGAAGAGAGAGATCGGGAGATTTCCGGGAACTATTACAGCTGCGGTAAACAACTCACGGGGGAACCTCGTCACATTTAAATCAATTTTTTATAATGACGAAGCTGAAGCTGAATCCCGGAACATTCATATTGACCTTGTCACAGGAAAAATACTTGAAGAGAAATCAGGCTCACTGTTTCTCGATTTTTCAGCTCATCCATCCACCAGGGAGATTATCAAACAGGGGAGAGACGGAATTTTCAGGCGCGACCCTTTCACCGGTTCTTCATCAAAGCTGGTCCCATCAGGGGAGTATTCTGACATGCAGTGCCAGGGGCAGCCTGTGATCACTCACATCTCACCTGACGGAAAAAGCCGTCTCCTTGTATGCGGCAGCGGAGGCAGCTACAGCGCGAAATTACTGCGCGGAGGAAACAGAAGTGATATTACCGGCATTAATTCTGCCGGAGACATCAGGTGGATAAATAACAGCAGATTTGTTTACAGGTCAGGGGGAGCCGGTGACTATGCTGTCCGGATCTATGATGCAAACAAAGGGAGTTCATTCCAGCTTATATCAGGAACCATGAATCCTGACATAAATTTTTCTGAAAGAGCGGGACTTATAACATGTCTTGATAACCAGATAATTAATATATTTACATCAGATTTAAGCAGCAGAATTGAAACAGGAATAGAAGGTGAAGAGACATCCTTCTCCCCTGACGGCAGAAAATTAATCTCCATCTACCGGGGAAAACTATATGTTACAAGTCTCACGATGCTTGAGAAATATCAGATCGAGATAAGAAGAAACGCAGCAACACTTCTTGAGCTTTACAGAAAGGCAGAGAAATCGAAAATCGACTGGGAAAATGCATTTACCCCGGAATATTTAGAGAAAAAAATTACACAGTATCAGAAATTTCTCAATAGCGGCAGTAAATGATTATTCTGTTGCATAGAGTCAGATTTTTTTTGAAAAGATATATGTTCCGGCTGAATAACGGCACTCCATATACGGGTGCTGTTAATCCGAAGGATGAATTTTTTATCCCTCTGACTGAAGTTTTCCCGTATAAACCTGAATGGAAGCTGAACCTTTTTCTTTTCATTACAACACTCTGCACAACAACTCTATTTGCACCCTCTTCAGGTGAAACAATCGGCGAAGCCCTGATTAACGGCCTCCCATATTCGCTGACTTTAATGACAATACTTTCAATACATGAATTCGGCCATTACTTTGCAGCACGGAGATTCGGTGTAAGTGCCACTCTCCCCTATTTCATCCCGTTCCCATCATTAATAGGCACAATGGGTGCTGTAATTAAAACAAAATCACCGATACCTAACAGACGCGCTCTCTTTTATATAGGAATCATGGGGCCTCTACCCGGATTCTTCGCAAGCCTTATTGCGGTAATGGCCGGTGTTTCAATATCACAGGTTATGCCGGTACCGCTCACCGGAGAGTTGATAATTCAGCTCGGAAATTCCATGCTTTTTTCTTTTGTAGTTTATATCTTTCATGGAAGCATTCCGGCAGGGCACGATCTATTTCTGCATCCAGTCGCATGGGCCGGTTGGATAGGTTTCTTCATCACAAGCCTTAATCTCATGCCGATAGGGCAGCTTGACGGAGGGCATGTGCTCTACTCTCTTATCGGGGAAAAACAGACTTACGCAGGATGGCTTGCTCTTGCAGTTCTTGCTGTGCTTACTTTTATCTGGCCCGGCTGGGGTTTATGGGTGGCAATCACGCTTCTGATACTGATGGTGGCACATCCCCCTGTCAGGGAGGCATCCCCGCTTTCATTTAAAGAAAAAGCAGCAGGATGGTTCTGCATGACGGTGTTTATACTTACATTTATACCTGTGCCTGTCCAGCTGATATAGCAGTTTCACTGTTCACTTCAAGGTAGTACCTGTAATTCCTTTTTATCTTGAAAGCACAAATTATATCAGCTCCGGCCCATACTACACAGACGTGAATAAATGAAACAAGATTAATATCTGTACCTGCGATTGAAAAAACATCAGTCACCCTGAACATAAAAATCCCGTATATGAGGAATGCCGCAGTCATCCCGAAAATCAAAGAGATCATCATGGCAACCTTAAGCATTGTGCCGTATTTTGCAAGACATGCATAAATCAGAAAAATAATAAGCAGCAGAATTATAAAACTCATACAGTGTTCCCTTAAAAATTAATCTCTGGAAACGAATCCCCAGTTCATGAAGTAAAAAGCTCTATCCTTTACATGATAAGTAATGCTCCCCTCATTTCTGTCAATTTTAAAAACCGATGCTGATCCGTTTTCTATTTCCGCATAATCATCAAAATTTAACCTGCTGTCGGCAAATGTAATCTTCAGGAGCCTCCCCTCATTCAGGAACTGGTATAAAAAATAATAATTTGTATATTTTTCCGAAAATATCTTAGAGTTGAGAATTAAACCGCCGGCCGGAAGAAATGTCATCACCGCAGGTTCCATTTCTCCACCTGTATAGGCATAACTTTTTATCCCTTCAGGCTTTTCCACAGCAAAGAGCTTTCTGTTCTCCTCCTTCACAAAATCCTTATCCTTAGTGAAGTTTCTGTTAACCAGTTCAGTCAGGCCCTTAATGTCAGCAACAGAACCGCCATTAATCCATGCATCAGCACCCTGCCATTTTATTTTGTACCACGAAATATTTCCGCTTGAAGGCGCCCTATCAGTAATAGCAATCTTTGTTCCGAAAGGTACAATGGAGACATTTTCAGATTTTTCATCAGGCGACTTTTTAAGAAGCGCCCCATCCTCCTGCGTACTGTACGCATCTTTCGGAAGAGAGTCAGTGCCGCTTTTCCCGCATGAAAAAAAGAAAAAAACTGATAAACAAATTACTGCTGTAACAATATACCGTTTCATAAATATTACCTCACCATCTCTTTTATTTCTGAAATTCCGCTTGCTGATGCATAGTCAGCTGCACTTTTATTTTCATTATCTTTAATGTCTGTAAGGGCTCCGCGTTTCATCAGTTCGGGCACAATGTCAATGACCTTCTGCTGATTTTTAGAGTTAACTTCTTTCAGGATATGGGAGAGCGGTGTTCTCCCTGATTTATCTTTTACGTTTAAGTCAGCTCCGTTTTTTATCAGTAGATCAACTATTTCCAGCGATGCTTTCTTTTCTTTTTCAGATATCCGGTAATCACCTGTATAATCCATAATCACTTTTTTTAAAGCAGTGTTGCCGTACTGATCTCCTTCATTCACCTTCACTCCGTTTTTAAGCAGGGCTTCAACAACAGGTTTACTTCTAAGCTTGCATGACAGATCAAGCGGCGTTCTTCCATATTTATCAGGGGTATTCGGATCACCCCCTTTCGATATGAGTTCTGTAATTGCCTTTGCAGCCTGTGTCAGCTTGTACTGCTCATTCTTCACCGTGGCTGTTGTCCTGGAAAGGATAAGGATCGCTGATTCATTCTTTTTATTCAGCACATTAGGGTCTGCACCGCCTTTAAGAAGGAGGGAAACAAACTGGAACTTTGCACCTGTAACAGCCTCATGCAACACGGGGACTCCTGCACTGCTCATATCGTTAACCTGGGCACCGCCTTTGATCAGGGCATCAGCAGCGTTATAACCGCCATCACCTCCAATTCTCACAGCTTTATAAAGCGCGGTTTCTCCGAGGCTGTCTTTAAGTGAAAGATCCGCGCCCCCTGAAGCAAGAGTTCTCACAGAATTGCCATACCCCTTTTCTGATGCCAGCATAACAGCTGTTTTATTATCGATGTTGCGGACATTAAGATCAGCGGCGCCTTTTATCAGTGAAGAGAGAAATGATATCCTGTTTGCAGACGCAGCCATGTGAAGAATTGAATTACCGCTGAATAATTCATTCAGCCTTGCCTTTCCGGAAACAAGAATATTAAATACATCTATACGGTTGGTTTCATAAGCTACCAGAATAAGAAACTTGCCGGCGCTGTTTTCAACATTCACATCCGCGCCCCCTTTTACCAGGAACTCGGCAGTTTTTACATCTTTACTCTCCACTGCTGCAACAAGAGGAGTAATGCCGTTTGAATCTTTTACATTTGTATCAGCGCCGCTCTGAATAAGAAACTGAATTACCGGCGCATTCCCTTTATATATTGCCTGAAGCAGCGGATAACTGCCATTCCTGTACTGCTTATTCACATTAGCACCTTTCTGAACAAGAAGTTTCAGTGTCTCAGGATCTTTTTTTTCAATACTCATGTGTACCAGGTTTATTCCGTTTGGAGCAGTAGATTCAGGATCCGCCCCTTTATCAAGAAGCATAGTCAGCATGGCTTTCCCCTTGTCATAGCCCACAAGCGGTAGCTTTACCCCATGCCAGTCTTCCCCTGAAGCATCCGCGCCCCTGCCGAGAAAATAACCGGCGTTAAAAGTAAGTCCTGCATGAACAGCTAATGCCAGGGGAGTTTTCCCCGAAGCATCTTTCTCTGTTACAGAAACAGATGCAAGTGTCTCTGATGCAAGGAGTCTATCACCACCTTTCATTGATGCAAGGTAATGCATAATAGTCATGCCTGAAGCATCCTTTACACTGAGGTCTATCTTATCTTTTTCATTCATAAGCATCTGTGCAAAAGAAAAATTCCCTTTTTCAATAGCAGTAAGGAGAGGGGTCTGCCCTTTACTGTTCTTTAAATTCAGGTCGGGACTATATGATGAAAGCGATTTATACAGCTGTGTATCATTTTTCTCAGCAAGGACATGAAGAAGAGAATTTCCCTCACTGTCTTTCGCTGTAGTATCAGCACCGGCTTTCATCAACTCCCCGGCAATGAGCTTCTGATTGTTTCTGTATGAATAAAGGAGAAGTGGTACTGCTCCTTTCTCTTTAAAATTTACATTAAGGCCATTAGCAATAAGCATTTTAAAAGATGAACTATTTCCTTTTTCAATAGCTTTTCCAGCGGCTGAACTCCCCGTATTATCAGCAGCGTTCACATTACATCCCCGCTGAATCATAAGTGAAATCATGTCATCCCATTTTTTCCCTTTATTCATAACAGCAAAATGAAGAGAAGTTTTCCCTGTGCTGTCGGCTGCTTTAACATTCGCACCTTTTTCAATAAGAAACTGCGCTGCCTCAACACTCCCCCCTTCGATAACACTCATCAGAAGGGTCTTGCCTGCTGTGTCTGCATAGTTTATATCTCCACCGGCTTCAGCAATAGGTTTAATATTTTCCCATCTTCCGGATGATGCAGCATAAGCTATTGGCGTAATTCCTGATTGATCAATTTTATTTATTACCCTGCTGTCGAACTGCAGTGCTGAAATAATTTTTCCGCTGTTTTTTGCAGATGCAAGCCTGTGAAGAATATTTCTGCCGCTGCTGTCTGCCGCATTCTGGTTAGCCTCTTTTTCAATAAGGTATTTAATAATTGAGATATTCCCTTTCCCAGTAGCAGCAGCAAGCAGCGGAGTCTCTCCGCTCTGATTTTTTATTTCAACCGCACCGCCTTTCTCCACAAGGTATTTCACTGTCTCCAGGTCATTCTTTTCTATCGCAAGGTGCAGCAGCGGAGTCCGCCTGTCATCATATACATTAAGTTTTGCCCCTTTGTCAGCAAGGAGCATCATGATCTTTTTCTGCCCGTTTTTATAAGCATACACAATCGCAGGTATTCCCCTGGTATTCCTGTCCGGAGTAAAATCACCCTTATCCAGAAATAAATTTATACCTGCAAGGTTCCCCTTCCTGATAAGTATAGCAGCAGGTGTCTCACCGTCAAAAGCGATATTCTCAGTCCGTGCTCCCGATGCGAGAACCTTTTCCAGAAATGCCGTCGAAGCCTTGCTGCTGTTTCCAGCAAGGATATGCATAAGGGAATACCCTTTTTTATCGCTCCTGTTGGCATTTGCCCCTTTGGATAGAAGATATTCAGCCACATTATACTTTCCGGCAGACACGGCATGCATGATAATGGTTTTACCAGATTTATCAGCAGTGTCCGGAGAATAATTCTTTTCAATATACTGCTGAACTGTTTTAAGATTACCCGATTTTGCGGCATATATCAGTTTATCTTCTTCTGCCGGATACAAAGTACCGCATAACAACGACAGCAATAGTGCTGTAAATATATATCTCTTCATTTATCCTCCCGGCGGATTATCTATGGATGCATATAATTAAGGGGGTCAACAAATTCTTCATAAGCCCTTATTTCAAAATGAAGATGACACCCATAGGAATGCCCTGTATTACCAACTGCCCCGATCTTCTGCCCGGAACTGACTTTCTGCCCCGCTGTAACCTTAATTGCGCTCAGGTGGCCGTAAACAGTCCTGTATCCGTTTTTATGTTCAATAATAATGTATGAGCCGTATCCGCATGAAGAACAGTTCCTGTTATCTATAACAGCAAGTATAACTGTACCGTCAGCAGAGGCACTCACTGCATTCCCGCAGTTTGTTGCAAGGTCTATCCCTGTATGATTACTTGTCTTCCCCTTCAGAACCCGCTTCCCGAATTTACTTGATATAAAATAGCTGTCATCAGTTATGGGCACCTGGAATATATTATTAATGTCATCACCCTCTTCGAAAGCATTTTTACTGTCAGAGAGAAAAGCGCCGAAAACCCACCCTTCATAGTCCAGAAATTTAATCTTGACCCAGATTGATCTCTTCCCGCCAAGGGTGACTGCTTCCTCCTCAATATCAGTAATCTTTACTTCATCCTTATTCTGCAGACTGAAAAGAACTGTACCCATATCATCCGGAGCATCCCTGACCCGGAGAATATCAGGTTTAACATAAAGCTCTTCCCCTTTTTTAAGATACTCCGCAGGCTCATTACTTTTCACATCACCTGAAGTTCCATCTCCGCTTATTTCAGACAGATAAGATGCAAATACCCAGCCTGTAATACCACCGGAATTAATTTTTGCCCACCTTGATGTTTTCCCCTGGTAATAATCTTCATGGGAAGAATATTCTTCGACATTAACTTCATCATTCTTGGAGAGATACCCTGTAACCTCTGCATCCAGTGACGGCTCGCTTCTGACCTTGAGTGTACTTGTATTAACCTTCATTTTTAATGATGTGCCGGAGCTGTCTTTTACCTTAAAACGCCTGTTATCTGCCATTAGGGTCTCACTGCCGCTCAGCAATTCAAATCCGCTCCCGCCTCCGTAAACTTCAGAAAGCATAATCTCCTCTTCATCAGGAAAAGAACTTTTTTTCATGCTGCCGCCGGAAGGTTTTTTATTAAGCACCATGTTGAGCGGAATATATCCTTCTATACCATCCGACTTTTTTACCAGGAGCCAATCCCGCGTTATCGAAGGTTTATCTTTTCTTTTTTCAACAACAGGCTTCATGAGAACTGTAAGCTGCTCCCCTCTTTTTACAGAGCCTGTAAACTCCTGCTCGCTGTCATAAGGGAGTGATCTTAATTTATAGCTGTCAGCTGAATATCGCATGTATTCTTTACTTTTTTTCATAACAGAGTCGTAATCAGTTTCAGTCAGATCTTTAAGATCTTCCGCAGCAGAAGGATCAACCGGAATTTTAATTTTGAAATCAGGTGCAAAATTCTTTACCTTCTCCTGAAAATCATAGAATTTTTTTATTATCTGCTCACGTCTCTCCTGATCCTTCTTTTTTATGTTTTCCATAGTGCTTCTGTTTTTTTCAGCAATACTTTCAGGCGTAGCAGCATATACTGACATGGACAGAAAGATAACTGAAATCAGAATATATAATACTTTCATTTTTAATCCCCTCCGGCAGGTATCAGTTTAATAATGATATAAAATGCAGAAAAGTCAAACTGTAAATATCTGACTATAATTGAAAAGACCGCCTTAATATTTNNAGATTCATGCGGTTTATTTTTTATATTATTAGAAAATAAGAACATGGTTTATAGATAATGTAAAACTGAGTTCAAAATCTAATCTTAAGCTTTACTGAATAATAGTGCTGTACAGAACTATACAGCACTAAATAACCCGACGGAGACAGTAATGAAAAAAATAATTATCGTTGGAGCAGCATTGGTTTCGCTGTTTCTAATTACATCATGCAAGCTGGGGCAGGTAACTGATCCGGCTGCAGCAATAAACGAAGAGAATGATGAATTTCTCAAAGCCGACAACAAGGGGGGGGAGGTATTCAGAGTACTTCTGACCTCTGATGAATACAAAGTTGTGCAGTTGAAGAATGACAAAACAATTCTAAGAACCCCTGATGAAGGGGGGGACAAATATATGTCAAACGAAATTGACAAGCTCAACATTATAGATGAAGCCAGAACAGGACTCATTACAGTATGGCTCTACCCCGACTCAGGTAAAATAATGAAAATCCGCTCCCAGAGGCCTACCTATTTCAAAGAAGTGGACGCGCTGCTTAATGATGACATCATGCGATGGAACTTTACTTTCCCGAAAAAAGTAGTTGAACCCACAAAATTTGATATTTCATACAGAGTAGTGCTCAGTAAAAAGAAAGCTGACGAGGAGATAATTAAAGCAGTGCAGGACAGACTGAAGGAAGGGAACTAAAAACAATCTCTCCCCCGTTTTTTTACGGGGGAGATGTCACTCTGTGACAGGGGGTGAGGTTACAGAAGAGTTGTATTAATAATAAATCTCACGGAGTTTTCATCAAGCATCAGCTTCTTTGAAATTGCTTCAGGCTCCCACCCTTTTCCGGAGAGTTCGCGGACAGTCTTAATTATATTGTCATTGAGATTTTTCCCTGGCATAGATCCCTTAACATCAGCTTTAACCTGTTTTAAAATCGGATTGTTGTTATCAACAGCCTGGATAAAATCAGAGAATTCCTTCATCTTCCGGTCGGTCTGGCTGAACATATCCTGAAGCCTGCTGTCAGTCACATCTATCTCTTTACGGATAGTCTCCACCTTCTGGAACATCGCGTGAATCTGTTTAATTCTCTCTTCCATGTGGTCAGAGAGCCCGTCAAGCTCACTGAGCCTGTCGCGCAGATCCCGCATATCATTCTCTTTGGTGCGGAGAATAATTGTCTCCTCCTCAACGCGTTTGAGGTTCAGACCAATCTTTTCAACACGCTTGTCCGAACGATCTATGATTTTTTCGAAAGCCTTTATTCTGCTGTCTATTGTCTGGATGATAAGGTCTGATTTATTCACCGCGTCAAGGTTCCGCGAAATGATATCCTCATACTCCCGGAGCTCATTGATCCTTCTTTCAACAGCGGAATAAGCGTCGGAGAGGGAATCGATCCTTGAATTAACTGCGTCAACTTTAGAAATACTTTCCAGAAGTTTGTCGGTCTTATCGAGCACATGGTCATTGACCTCCATGAGGTTCCGCACTTCACCCTCAATATCAGCAAGCTTCTCTTTCTTCGCGTAATAGGTTCTGATCTCTTTATCAGCAGTCTTTTTAAGCTCCTTAATCTGATCAATATCAGCGACAAATTTTTCAAGCTCTTTAGATTCTTTCTGCGCATCTTCAAGAGTCCGGTTAAGCTGGGAAACCGCAGTATCCACTTTTTTCATAAGCTGATCGGTCTTGCCGAAGATATCATTGTTCTGCTCGTACTTAATGATCTCCTCCTTGATGTCACTGAGCCTTCTGGAGAGGCCACCCTCTTCATCCTTAATCCTACCCATCAGTGTATTAAGCCGCAGTTCGATGGACTGGTATTCTGAATCGATAGAATCAAGTTTACCTTCCGCTGTTTCAATAATCCTTGTTTCAAGTTCAACAAACCTGTCTTCGAACTCCTCGATCTTCTTACGGATCCCCTCAGCTTCACGCCTTGCAGCCTGTACAATTTCATCCTTCTTGGAAACCGCGTGAATACTGAGATTATCAAGTTCAGTCCTGACCTTCTCCACTTCATTTTCAAAAGTGCCGATGAGTTTCGATTTTGATTCATCAATGTTTGTCTCAACATTTTTAATCTTCTGGTTGAGTTTATCTATATTATCATTAATATCAGTTTTCAGTTCCTTCGACTTCTGCTTGAATTCATCAAAGAAGGTGTTCTCCATATACGCGAAGGTGTCTCTCATATTCTGAATCTGGGTACCAAGAGTATCAGCGTTTTCAACAACCTTTACAAGAGGATTAATTCTGATTTTAAAATTCTCGTAAAGCACCTCGCTTGAATCATTAACCCTCTTCTCCATTTCATTAACATTACGTGAAAATTCCTCTGAAAGCTGAAACATCCTCTCCTTGGAAGATACTACAAGCTCATTCTCTCTCCTCTCAAGATCGCTTTTCAGATTATCAGCATGAAGGTAGAACTCTTCGGAAATCTCGCGGGAACGCTCCCTGAGTTTATCCTCAAATGTATTTGTTATATGCCCCATCTGGCTGTTTATATTATCAACATTTTCAGAAAGGTAGGTTACCTTTTTAGCAATATCGCCGAAGTTTTCTTTCGCGGAGGCAATAAACTGTATCTGTTTGTTAAGGTCTTTTGCTGCACCTGAAATAATCTTTATATCCTCATCAACCTTTTTCAAATTGGTTTTTTCAACATCCAGTCCCTTAAGCCTGTTTTCAATCTCAATAATCGATTCAGCCATATTCTTGGCCAGGGCATTGGATTTTTTAATCAGAATGTCAATCTCAATGGTGGCGTCCTGAAACTTCCTGTTCTCCTTTTCGCTCATCTTTTTGAAATCATCAAAAACCCTTGAGGAGTACCTTCTGAGTTTCGCCATACGGAGATTGGCCTGATCAAATCTCCTGAACATGACAAGCATCAGGAAACAGGCAGCAACAGTAATTAGGTTTATTATCATCCCGGAATCCCTGCGTTATAAAAGTATAATATGACATAATTATTCTAAAGAATTAATACTTTTCTGTCAATACATATTTTATGTCGCATTAATATATGCAGATTTTTACGCCGGCCCACTTGGGATGGGGAGAATATGAGTTTAGCGGAATACTATTTTACACCTCTGAAGATGAAGCTGCTGCTGCCGATCTTTATCTCATCCCAGTCGTGCAGCAGCCTGGGGCGGAGGAGTTTTCTGCCGTTTAAATAAGTCCCCCTGTCAGATATCAGGTCATAGAGAAAATATCCCCCCTCTACCCTTCTGATTCTTGCGTGTCTGCTTGAGACACCCATCTCCTCAAGCTGAATCGTATTATCTCTGCCGGACCCGATTGTTACTTCAGGTTTAATGATGGCAATCTTTTCACCTATGCTCTGACCCTCTTTCTGATGGAGCCAGACCTGTGAGTACATTACATCAGGAGTTTCGCGGGGAGCTTCTCCGTCGAAACTATCCTCCTCCAGAAGAGATTCAGCCGGAATATTCTCCCCGTATACATAATCAGGGTTGTACCCCTCACCCTCCTCCCTGCTGCTGAGACGCGAGTAACGCTCCCTGCTCCTTTTAAAAAAAACAACAAGAAGGATAAAAAGAACCGCAAGGAGCCCCATAACCATAATAGAAATAATAATATACGAACCGTCCGGGAAATCGAGCCTGAAAAGCTGTTTCTCTGTGGTGAATGATGCAGTATCCCTGTCCTTTATCTCTCCGTATTTAAAACGGACCTCAAGGTCATGCTTTGAACTGTCCCTTTTAACAATGGAGAGATAGTTGATTTCATAAGTATTCCTGATCCTTGAAAGGATTGTACGGTAAAGCCCCGCGACGTCCCGTGCTCCGTCAGCAATGAGCACTCCCCCTGTTAGTTTTGCAATTCTGCCGATTTCACCTCTGTTTTTCGCAGGAGCTGAAGTAATGAAATAAACCGGCACACCGGCATCTCTCGAGAACTTAATCACATCATCAGGCCTTACACTGCTCCCTTCATCTTTCCCGTCTGTGAAAACAACAACACCTCTGCGTGCAGTTTTTGCCCTGCTGACAAGTTCTATTGCATCATAAATCGCGTCATAAAGCATTGTGAGTGAGCCGTGACGCTCCACACTCTTTATCCCCTTTATCAGCTCAAGCCTGTTGGATGTAAAACTGTTCAGCAGAACCACTTTGTCATTGAACCTGTAGAGCGCAATCCTGTCACTGTCACCTGCTGAATTGATTATACCTTTCGCATCCTTTTTGATCTTTTCAAGAAAGGGGGCGCTTATACTTTTACTTGAATCTATTGCAAATGCAAGGTGAAGATTATCGTTAGAGGAGGAGACATTCTTCACTTTTACATAATTCACCATGTAGCCGTCTTCATAAACCTGGATATTCCCCTCATCAAGGCCTGCTATGCCGCGCCCTTCAGGGTCAACTGCGGATATATTTACCTTTATCCGGGGGAAATCGGTTTTGGCATCTATGCTGTTTATGCTTATGAACGGGCCTGCTGAAACAGGGTTCAGAGCTCCGGACAGATAAAATACAGATAATAGTATTATGTATAATTGCTTTTTCATTGTACCGTTTAAGTTCAGATCAATTTTTATAATTATCGGCAGATTATGGGGGATAGGCAAATAAAAAATATATGGAGTTCATGAGCCTGCCGCTGCGGTGGAGGCGGGTCAGCACAGAGGGATGGGTCATTATTGTCTCTCGCTAAGGCGCTAAGACGCGAAGAAGATGCAGTTGTTTTACCACAGATTAACACAGATGGATACAGATAGAGAAGAAGATATTGGGGGGAGTTTTTTAAGCTAAAAAATAACTG
>DINC01000068.1 GCA_002425885.1 Spirochaetia bacterium UBA5550
GAACTAATTCAATCGTTAGCTGTTATAAATCACTCGATCTCAATTTTTTATTCCGGGGGGAAATTAATTATGAATGAACGTATAGACATTCCTGAAGGTGAAGAGAAAGCCCTATATGTTGAAAGATTCCGTACAATAGCAAAAGTTTACAAACGTAAGGGGTGGCTATTTGTTCTTGGCGATCTTATAGTTGGAATATTAATCATTGCATCCTATGCCAGCGGAAAATCACAGAAAATTGATCTCACAATTACAATAGCAATAATGTCAGTTCTCACCTTCCCTTTTATCTTCTCAGCTTTTAATAAAGGATCTCAGCTTATCTCAGATATTGAATCTGAACGGGTTCAGATAGTTACCGGTATAGTGACAAAGATTAAAACTGAAAAGAAGCGCGGCCTGACACTGAAAGAACTTCACCTTGACCGCGCCAGAATTCATATTGATGAAAGCTTCTGCAATGAATTTCAGGAGAATGACCGTGTTCGCATTATACGGGGAGTCTCTTCAAGGATAGCTGTTTTTGCCGAAAAAGATCCTGAAGTATAAGACTTCGGGACCTCTCCTTACATTTTGTCACCCGCATCACCTCAGTCAGCATAATATAAGAAGTATATTGCCGTTTATATAAAAAAACGTTATATTAAATCTGAACAGNNTTACAGAAGCGGCCTGTTTCAATCGTTAATTTTTTCAGTTTCTTTATTACAATAAAAAAAATCCGGGGGATAATGTGAATATAGCCGGTTTAATGAGCAGCTTTTTCCTGAAAAAATATGAAAACTCATCTTTCATGCTTCAGCAGCGCGCTGCTGTTTTCATGTGGATGCAGTCAATTTTTATCGGCCTTATTCTGATTTCAATGGCCAGCACAAACATCTTCTCCCCGCATGCGGCCACCATATTTTATAATGCAAGCATGACAGTAATTATATCGGGCTTTGTCCTGTCACTTATAATACTTAAACTTGGGGCTTACACCGCAGCAACATATCTGGGGATACTCCTCCCGCTGCTCCTTGTTGCGGCACAGGCATATCTTGTCAGCACACTTACTGGTAAGTTTATCTACATGCTTTACCTGTTGATTTTTATAGTAATGGCATCTCTCTACGGCAACAGGCTGACTATTGTATTTATAACAGCGGCTGTGATAACAGCAGGTGTTGCTGTTGTTATTACATCAGGGGGTATTTTACCTTCAGATAAACACGCCACAACAATCATTCATTTTTCAATTGTCTCAATCTATATTTCTGTTTTATGTATTCTGATATTCAGAATTGTACGGGCAACACTGAATGAAACAGAGAAGAAAAACGCGGAGCTACAGGTATACCTGGATGAGATTAAAGATATAGTAAAGACATGCACAGATGTGGCAACAATTCTCGGAGCTACAACAGGCGCTCTTTCATCAAACGCGGCATCATTCTCGGACAATGCACAGTCCCAGGCTGCAAGCGTTGAGGAGATCACATCTACCCTTGAGGAGATCGCTGCGTCATCAGACGGCGCTGCTGACATGACTGTAAAACAGACCGACAAAATTGTTATTCTGATAGATCATCTCAAAAAGATGTTTGAACTTGTATCAACCGGCAGGGAGAATATGGGGAGAGCCCTGGGCCTTAAAGATGACCTCAACAAACTCATCAACGGGGCCATCGAAGCAGTACAGAAATGCCGCATGGCAATGGACAACGCCATGGTGAGCACCCGCAAGGTAAGTGAGGCCACAACACTGATAAATGAAATATCTGATCAGATAAACCTCCTCTCTCTCAATGCGTCTATTGAAGCGGCGAGAGCCGGTGATCATGGAAAGGGTTTTGCTGTTGTTGCGGACGAAGTGGGGAAACTCGCTGAGAAAACCCAGATAAATGCCAAAGAGATCACCACACTGGTAACCACTACTGAAAAAGAGATGCAGATGACAAATGATACCCTTGCACAGGTAAATGAATCATCAGAGGAGGTTCTCAAAGTGGCCTCAACCTTCGGTGATATTGTGACTGAAGTAAACAGGATATCAGAGATGGACCTCGCCATGAACGGCGAACTTCAGGAGAATGCATCCATAGTGCTTAAAGGTTCGGAGGAGATAAAAAGCTCCATGCAGGAACTGAAATTCGCCATGGAGGAGATTACCAAATCCATATCTGTAATTAATGAATCCACACAATCACTTGCAGCCGGAGCTGAAGAGATCAATGTACTTGCAATAGACCTTTCAGATTCAGCGGTTGACCTGAATGAGATTCTGAAGCGGAATAAGTAGAATTAATATTGAAATAAACTCTCCCTGTGTGTAAAATAATTACAGGGAGCATACACCGCAATGAAAATTGTAATCGATACAAGTACCTTTGTTAATCCCCTGACCCAGGCCGATTTCGGCGACAGTATAGAAACGGCCATTGATTCTTTCATCGACATTTCACTGAACAACGGTATCAATGTTTATATCCCATCTTCAATATTCCGGGAACTTTCACACTTTGCTCCTGAAGGCGCCCAGCTTAAACTGAGAAAGATTGCAGTAATCAGAGGCCCTGACCTTTACAGCATGCAGTTCCCAGCTGCAATATTTCATACATTCATATCAGATATACGGGTCAGGATAAACAAGGGGCTCCGCATAGCGGAGGAGGCAATCGAAAGCTCAAAGACAGCAGACAACATAAGACGCATACGTAACGAATACCGCGCTGCAATGCGTACAGGGATTATTGACAGTGTTGAGGATCTTGATGTGGTGCTCCTTGCCAAGGAGATTGGCGGCACAATACTCTCCGCTGATGAGGGTATCCTCAACATGGCTGATTCACTTGGTATTGAAGTCTTCTCTTCAAAGGATTTCATAATAAAATACGGTGCTGCGGAGAGTTCATGAAAACAGATCCCCTTGAATACCTTGAATATGAGGATATCCGTTATGCCAGGTACAGGGATAAAGAGGGTGAGATCTCCCGGGGCACAGCAATACTATTCGATGACAGAAACAACAGGCGCATGGTTAACGACTACCCTCACATATTCAGGGTGTACAGACTGAAGGAGGGGATAAAGAGATTTTTCGGTAACGACTGGTTCTATGCTGAGGAGAAACTTGACGGTTACAATGTCAGGATACTGAAACACGACAGCAGGATCATTGCAGTTACACGCGGAGGGATAATCTGTCCATTCTCCACAGAATGGGTACACCACTGGATGGGGAGATACCGCATTGATGACTTTTTCGAAATATACCCTGACAGGATTCTCTGCGCCGAATTTCTCGGCGACAACCCCTACAATTCCAAGCGCGACCCCACTCTCCCTGCGGGGATGTCTTTCTTCTGCTTTGACATCATGATGCCAAGCGGTAAGCTGATGCACCCGGAAGAGCGGTACAGCATACTGAATGATTTTAAGCTGCCGCAGGTTCACTCATTCGGAAAATTCAGGGTTAAGGATTTCGGCAGGATAAAAGATATTGTTCTTAAACTGAACAGCAGCAGGAGGGAGGGGATCATCTTTAAAAGAACAAACGGAGACAGGGCGATCAAGTTTGTTACTGCGGAATCGGACCTCATTGATGTTGAGCAGTTTATCCCGTATTTCTACGATATTGAGCCGGGATTCTACTCCAACAGACTTATGCGCATATCTCTTTTCACAAGGGAGTTCGGCCTTGATGAGGAGGAGTACAGCAGTAAAATAGGGAAAGCCATTCTTACCGGATACTCCCCTCTGGAAAAGTATGAAGGATCATTCGAAAACTTCACTATATACATGCACTCCCTTGATAACTGGAAGATGCTGAAAAAACTGATAGTGACACACATAGACATTATCCACGATGAGATTGAGGAAAGGGAGTTGGGAGGAGTTAAGCTCTACAGGATACGGTTCTCACGCAAACATAAAAAAAGCACACAGCGCTACAGGGAGATTATCAGCGGCCACGAGGAGTGATACCGTCATGTTATTATTTGCTCCGACAGCAAAAATCACCTTGACTAAAGAGGGAGAAATTCTTAAACTCTATTAAACAGCCATACTGAAACCCGGATACAGCTATGAAGATTATCGACCTGTCACATCCCTTAGATAACACGACACCTGTTTACCCTGGTGATGAGCCCCCTGTGATCACGCAGGAGTCCACAATGGAAAAACAGGGTTACAGTGAAAAGCATCTATCCTTCTGTATTCACGCGGGGACCCATCTTGATGTTCCCGCTCACATGATACATGGCGGGAAGACAATCGACTCCTTTGATATTTCCAGCTTCACAGGGAGAGCCTGCTGCATTGATATATCGCGGCTGAGTTACGATACAATAGATATAAGTACCCTCTCTCCTTATAAAGAGATCATTGAAAGGACAGACTTTGTGATTCTCCATTCAGGGTGGCACATGTACAGCTGGAGCGACAGCTACTTCACCGGCTACCCTGTGCTCTCACATGACGCTGCTGAATGGCTGACCGGATTCAGCCTTAAAGGTATAGGGATCGACATGATCTCCATTGATTCAGTTGGTACAACTGATTACAGGAACCATAAGATCTTTTTAACAGAAACATGATTATAATTGAGAACCTGAAAGATACTGATGAACTCACAGGGAAAGAGTTCACCCTCCATGCGTTCCCCCTCAATATTACAGGGGGCGACGGTTCACCTGTACGCGCTGTTGCGGTACTGCCATAAAGAAGGAGTTCTTAGTTAAACGGGGCGCTGCTGAATGCGGACGCCCCCCTTAAACTGTTATCAGAACTTCTCAAAACCATCCTGTTCAAATATTGTTTCATCAGCAGTATTCTTCACATTCACTTTTTTTGGCGGAGTTGCGGCGGGTTTGTTATAAGCAGTCTGTTTCTGCTTCTGAACAGTTTTCCCGGGAACATCTTTACCCTGTGTATAAACAGGTTTCCGCACAGTGACCTGTTTATCATCACTGATTTTAAATCTGTGCATCATCTGTAGAAGTTCCTGCGCCTGTCCCGACATCTCCTCACTGGCTGAAGCTGTCTCTTCAACAAGAGCAGCGTTCTGCTGCGTCATGGTGTCGAGTTCCATTACTGCCGTGTTTATCTGGCCTATCCCCTGTTTCTGCTCCTCTGTGGCAGCAGTTACCTCTGAAATGATTGTGCTGACCTCTTTGACAGAAGCAATTATCTCCTTCAGGGCTTCACCGCTGCGGTTCGCGTAATCAGCACCCTGGCCGATTTTCTCCTGTGAATCCTTGATAAGTGTTTCAATCTCCTTGGCTGAGTTACCTGCTCTCTGCGCGAGATTTCTCACTTCACCTGCCACAACAGCAAAGCCTCTACCCTGCTCCCCTGCCCGCGCAGCTTCAACAGCGGCATTAAGCGCGAGGAGGTTTGTCTGGAATGCGATTTCGTTTATTACTACAATTATCTCGCCGATCTTTTTACCGGAGTCGCTTATCTGATTAATTGATGTCACAGTGTTCTCAACAATCTTTCCGCCATCCACAGCGAGCCTTGATGAATTGTCTGCAATTTTGTTTGCTTCAACAGCATTATCGGAGTTCATCCTTATTGAAGCAGTTGCCTCTTCCAGTGTTGAGGCTATCTCTTCAAGAGATGACGCCTGCTCTGATGTCCGCTGTGAGAGGTTCTGGTTACCTGTTGATATATCATTAACAGCATAGGTAAGGTTCTGTACAGATTCCCCCACCTCTGACACAAGTTTTTCAAGATTGTCAGCAGCAGCATTGAGCGCTTTAGCGAGCAGACCAAGTTCATCATTCTGATTAAGCTCTATCCTCTCTGTAAGATCTCCGTCCGCAAGTTTCTGCGCGAATTCAAGCCCCTTGTTTACAGGCCCGGAAACAGACCGTGAAAGAATTAAAGTAATTACGGCCCCTGCAAGGAGCGAAAAGACAAGGAGCATAACCATATAAATCATCACCCTGTCCATGGCCGCATATTCAGCCATAATATTGTCAGCACCGTTTTTACGGGTAAGTTCATGAAGCTGAGCCATGTAGTCCCTGACAACCCGATAATTCTCCAGCCAGCTGGTCATATAGAGTTCCATATCTGCCCTGTTTCCCGATTGCAGGGCATCATTAAAACCGTTCATGCTCTTGCCGAGTTCCATGTAGACCGGCAAGTATTTTTCAGTGATCGCATTTTCTTCAGAGGTTTTAGACCTCTGCTTCACATGCTCCAGGAGCTTCAGGTTCTCCTCTCTCAGTTTTGCGGTATCCTCGACACGCTTTTTAACTTCATTCATATCCCCTTTTTCTGCGGCAACAGTGGCAGCAAACATATTTACCCTGGCCTGAAGAAGACTTTTCGAAATACCATCCATTGTTATTACTGAGAGGACACTGTTATTCCTGTAATGCTGAACTGTTTCCTTTGTGTTTTTCATGGAACTGATAGAAAAGAATACAATAATTACTGATAGTAAAATAAGAAGCAGACAGCAGATTAATACTTTATAGGCTACCTTGATATTGTTAAACCACTTCATAAACTCTCCGATAATCTGATATTTTTTTTAAGTTATTCGAGTCATGCGAAATCTTTTTAATAACTGACGTGTATATTATCATAAAAAATTCTTCCGATTGTCACCCCGGTTTTGCAAGGCAAATACCGGGGTCTCATACCTGAGATTCATGAACTCTTACTATGAGATGCCGGTATTTTTTTACAAAAAACCGGCATGACAAAGAACAGATAGCCGTTTTAAATAAAAATCGCCTGACTCAAATTAGTTAATAAATAACCACCGGTTTAATAGTAATGATAATCGATGAATGGTTCAACAAATGTGTGAAATAATTTTTTTCCCGGAAGAAAATTATTCAAAAAAAGCCGCTTGTCATTCAAGCGGCTCATTCAGCATATTAAGATTTATATGGCAGTAGCCTCCCGGATTTTTAACAAGATACTCCTGGTGATACTCCTCCGCCTTATAAAACACTTTTAACGGTGAAACATCTGTTACAATCTTTTTATACTTTCCGTCGTCAAGCATCCTCTTTATCTCCGCGTCAATGGCTCTCTTCTGCTCATCATTATGATAGAACGCCGCTGACCTGTATTGCGTGCCGATATCATTCCCCTGTCTGTTCAGGGAATCGGGGTGATGAATTCTAAAAAAATGTTTAAGGAGAGTCTCAAACTTTATCTCACCGGGATTGTAATATACAAGAACAACCTCTGCGTGGCCTGTTTTACCTGTGACCATCTCTTCATAGGAGGGGTAAGGGAGCTCACCACCGGAGTACCCTGACATCACCCCCTTCACACCTTTAACTCTTGAGAAATAAGCCTCCACGCCCCAGAAACACCCGGCTCCGAAAACAATGTAGTCCCAGCCGCGCTTTGCAGCATAAACGTCAGGGAAGAGGAACATAAGTCTGCTGTAACCCTTCTCCTCCATCTCCTCCGCAGGGATAAACTTTAAAGACGCTGAATTGATGCAGTACCGCAGTCCCGTGGGCCGGGGCCCATCCTCGAAAAGATGCCCTAAGTGTGAATCCGCGGTGCTGCTCCTTACCTCTGTCCTCACCATTCCGTATGCTGTATCTTTTATATGCCTCATCTTTGTACGGGTGATCGGTATTGTAAAACTTGGCCAGCCTGTGCCTGATTCGAATTTCTCTGTTGAGCTGAAAAGCGGTTCACCTGAAACTATATCAACATAGATGCCAGGTTTTTTGTTATTCCAGTACTCATTTTTAAAAGCAGCCTCAGTGCCGTTTTCACGGACAATCCTATACTGTTCAGGTGTGAGCTTCTTTTTAAGCTCATCATCGGAATATGCAACCGGGCAGCTATTGTCGCATTTTGCTGTCATATTATCCTCCACTGCCCCCCTTTCTCTGCAGGAGAGCAGAATCGTTATCAGTAATAATGGGAGAAATTTTTTCATAGTCTCCTCCATACAAAGGAGGGACAGATATTTGTATCAATTGTTACAGAGGAGTTTTTTGCCGGATTTAATGTAATTTGTATTGATTTCAATGTATTTTCAGTTGATTTCAATACAAATTCAATCGACTTCAATGCAATTTCAATTGATTTCAATGCAAATTCAATTGATTTCAATGCAATTTCAATCGATTTCAATGCAATTTCAATTGATTTCAATACAATTTCAGTCGAATTCAATGTAATTTGAGTCAACGCCGATATAATTTCAGTCAACGCCGGGATTAATCGAAGCGATGACCTTAATGGGACCTCACCCGCGCTATTGCGCACCCTCTCCCATTTGAAGCCTGGAAGAGAGAGAGGGTTTCTGTGGTCTTAATAATTGCTGCTTTAAGAAAAAATACCTGCTACAGTTTTCCCCCTTCGCCCTCTTCAATTCTTCAAAAATGGGAGAAGGGGGTTAGGGGGATGAGGGCATTAAGTAGCGCGGGTGAAAGAATTCAGGCGGGATCACACTTGAATTTTTTCTCACAAATGATTATTGGCTCAAAGTCTATCTGCCCCCCTCCCCACATCGCACAATTGACGCTATGCGGGCTCCTGAACGTTCGCCGCAAATTTGCCAGCCCTACAGCTCCGCTTCCGGGCATTGGCAAACTTCGCATAGCTACCCAATTGTGCGAAATGGGGTGCTCTTTGGAGTATATTCGATTCAACTCCCCGATATCGCGAGAGGGTGCTATCTTCAACTGTTACTTGCGTGCTTTTTCTGTTTGTAAACTTACAGCCTGACTCCCCGTACAACAAATCCCGCTTCGCCCGCATCAGCCACATCCACAATCCCCCGAAGCTGACGAACTCAGTGTAAGTTCCTGCGGCCGCTGCGACCTTCACTTTTACGTTGAATTCGATACTTGTTCTGGTTTGAAACTGTCGCATCCGGTACTTTAAGCTCTTAATGATAACCATCTGCGGAAATCGTTACGCCTGGTAATTTATAGTGATTAAATACTTCTTCTATGTCCGTTCGCATCGGCCACCGCTTATGTTTTGAATTATAGAAATTTTTTTCTACTGCTGAATATAGACGGTGCACTTATGTGTGGTATTAAATTGTTGACACTTACATGCTATTACTATTTGAATAAAGTATAAGGGATTGGTTCAGGTTATACAAATAACATCTTCTATTAGCCTTCAACCTCCGCGAGTTTCGTTTTTGTATTCTGTAGTTAAATGGACTTTATTTTATTGAAGAGGCGTTTATGAATTGGTTTATCCTTATTGTTGCAGGTTTGTTTGAAATCGGATGGGCGGTTGGTCTTAAATACACCGATGGCTTCACCCGCCTTTGGCCAACGTTCGGCACAGTACTTTCAATGATCATTAGCCTCGGACTGCTCGGTATTGCCATGAAATCGTTGCCAGTAGGCACCGCATATGCTGTGTGGGTAGGTGTAGGTGCAGTCGGCACCGCAATTCTGGGCATTGTTTTGCTCGGAGAGACAGCTAATCTCATGCGGCTGTTAAGTCTTGGACTTATCGTCGCCGGTATTGTTGGGCTCAAGCTCGCAACACCCGTCTAACCCATCATTCTAATAGAAGCTGCGGAATAAAACCGCAAAACGTCTGAGAATTCAATTGTTATACCATTGCGAAATGATATTATGTATGAATCGCAATTTTTTGAATCGCTACATAAAAAATTAACAGATGGGTTCCAAATTCAAGGTTTGCGAATTACAATAGAGAGGAACAAATCGAAAGAGATTTAGATTCCCATTTAGAGTAAAAACCGGCGATTTTCATTGGTTGGGAAACTATCATATTCGACAGTTGAAATTTTTTTTAAAACAAGTTGTATTGAATACTTTTTCTCATTAAACAATTTATTATTATGAAGGTAAGGTAGTATTTATGTTT
>DINC01000184.1:0-235 GCA_002425885.1 Spirochaetia bacterium UBA5550
TTTTCTTTTTGGACAACCCCATTAAGGAATAAAAACCCCCTTTCAAAGGGGGTGCCTGCTCGCAGGCGGGGGATCGTTAAGTTCCGGTTGTGAGTGGTTGTATTATTAAGGAATATTTTTGTAATGTAAAAAACTCCCCCCAAAATCCTCTTTTTATCTGTGAAAATCTGTGCTTATCTGTGTAAAAAACCCTTTTGCCTTTCTCCGTGACCTCCGTGGCTCCGTGGTGATCTTT
>DINC01000184.1:273-7418 GCA_002425885.1 Spirochaetia bacterium UBA5550
CTTTCTCCGCGTCTTTGCGCCTTTGCGAGAGAAATAATTGATATTCATTAAGCATAATATTCTTGCCAGATCTCACAATATGTATGTAATAAAAACGAATAATTGAATGATTCTTTAAATGTAAATTACCGATTTAATAATAAACAACAGACACTATGGATATAAAACGATTAATCAAAGGGGAGAGTGCCTACGGCATAGAGTATACCTCTATGGAGATACTGGAGATCCGTGGCGCAAAGATATTTATCGGCGTTACAGCCCTGACATCCGCCATCGGTTTTATATTCCAGGCTCTTGCGGGGCATGGTTTGCGAATACTCCTCCCCACAGTATTTTTATATACTCTGGCGATTTTTTTTGCCTACAGGCTTTACAGGAGGAGGAAGAGGCGGGCGGATATCCGGTTTTATGCGGTAGCAGTGGGGATTATCATGTTTCTTATTCCTGTTATTGCAAGGTTTAACTACGGATTTAATATTGACTGGCTCTACGCAGCGCAATGTAACCAGATTAATTGGCTCCTTGCGGCAAACCTCATTGCTTTCCAGTTTCTTTATAATAAACGTTTATATAGAATAATGATTTATTCTGTTCTGCTGAGTATTGTCTTTTTTTATCTGTTCGCGTGGCATATGGGAGTGCCGATGCCCTTTTACACTTACACTGACGGTGTTGTGAATCATGGCGTCATGAGCTCCCGCGAAATATACACCATGCTTATGATATGCATTGTAGCTTATCTTTCATATAGAAATATCCCGGAAATTGAGCAGTTTGATCTCATTACAAGGAGACAGGCTGACATTATTAAAGATCAGGCTGAGGAGGAGGCTCGAAAGGCTGAGGAGATTCAGAGCCAGTACGAGGAGCTTGAGGCTCAGTATGAAGAGATTGAGCAGATGAACCAGGAGATGGCTTCCGCGCAGAGCGAGATTATGGATATAAACAACTCGCTCAACCGTGAGAAGGAGAAGCTTTCCGCAACCATAAAGAGCATAGCCCAGGGGATAATTGAAGTAGATACGTTATTTAACATCAAGCTTATTAATGACAGGGCTTCTCTGATACTCCGGATCACCTCTGAGCGCGTTCTTGGGAAAAATCTGCTGGATATTCTTAAACTCCAGCTTCCTGGAAATATTGCGATTAATTTGGCAGATAGGGATTTTCTTAACGGAAAAGTTTATTATGATCTTTATAATTCAGCTATGCTGGAGTTCCCTGATGAATGCAGGGATGTTGCTTTAAGGGCTGCTCCTCTCCGGATTGAATGGGGATCGGTTTACGGATATGTCATGATCATCGATGACGTGACTGAGCTGAAGAAGATGAAAGAGCATATCATAAACTCCTCGAAACTGGAATCTCTCGGTATTTTTGCCGGAGGGATTGCCCATGATATTAATAATTTTTTTACGGGGATGCTGGGCTGCATTGCTCTGGGGAAGAAATCTCTTACTGGTCCCGATAGCAGTGCGATGAAATATCTTGATGATGCTGAATCCACTGCTCTTAAAGCGCGCGGCCTTGCTGAGCAGCTCCTTACCTTTGCTAAAGGGGGGGAGCCTGTAAAACGCATTATTTCAGTAACTGATATGCTTAATCTTTCTGCTGATTTCATTTTAAGCGGTTCAAGAATTACCTGCAATAAGAATTTTTCCCCTGACCTGAAGTTCATTGAGGCGGATGAAACGCAGGTTTCGCAGGTGATTAGTAACATCCTGCTCAACGCTGTGCAGGCAATGCAGGGTGGAGGGGAGATAATTATTTCTGCGGCAAATGTTACTCTGGGCTCAGGTAATTCTTATGCTCTGCCTGATGGGGAGTATGTTGAAATTACCATTGAAGACCAGGGGCCGGGGATTGATGGCGATGTTCTGGCGCGTATTTTTGATCCTTTCTTTACAACCAGAAGTGATGGTTCGGGGCTTGGGCTCTCTGTTGCATACTCTGTTGTGCGAAAACACGGAGGCGGTATTTCAGCATACAACAGCAGCAGGGGCGCTGTATTCAGATTTGTTATTCCTGCTTCGAACGCTGAACCGGGAGTTTCTGAAAGCAGGTGCATAGATGAAACCTGTTTTTCAGGAAAAGTTCTTCTTATGGATGATGATGAAATGATCCGCATGGTGGGGGAGGAGCTGCTGAGTTCATTCGGATTTGATGTAGTCTCTGCCAGTGAAGGTGAAAGCGCTGTGGAAATTTTTAAGAGTGAGATTGAAAAGGGGGGCTCGTTCAAATTTGTTGTGCTTGACCTTACCATTAAAGGGGGTGCAGGGGGGCTCGAAACCTTCCGGGAAATGCGGAAAATTGATCCGGAAGTCACAGGCATAGTGTCAAGCGGCTATTCTCATGACCCCGTAATGTCAAACTTTATGGATTATGGATTTACCGCAGTTCTTAAAAAACCGTATAATTTTGATGAACTGAGAGATATAGTTTCACGGATATCTTCTCATTAAATAATGTGNNGCTTTCTCATTAAATAATGTGCTGACTGTTTATACCGGCATATTCTTCTTTTCTTCTTTTTCCATTACCTCATAATACTCTTTCCATGTCTCTTCAATTTCGCGGGCCTGTTCTTCGTCGAGTTTTTCAATTACAAATCCCGCATGCACAAGCACTTTATCGTTCTCTTTGAGATCCGGCATCATAGCATAATTTACAGTTGTTTCAACTCCATTGGCTGTTGCTATTGCATAGTTCCCTTCAAATCTTGTTATTGTCATAGGTATTGCAAGGCACATATTGTTCTCCTGGTTTGCTTAAAATTACGATAAATCCTCCGGAATAACAACTGTTATGAGCCTTGCCCCCTCCGGGGGTGCGGGGGCAAAGTATTTTATCTCAGCAGATCCTCGGGAGCTGTTCCTCAACCAGTAGCGGCAGGAGCCTTTTCCCTCCGATAAAAGTCTCTACATAAACCTTACCCGGATACACTGAATCTATTTCACCTATTATTGCAGCATTTCTCCCGTATTCAGATTTTTTCAGATCAGCTGTAATTCCCTCTGCTGACGCTGAATCAGCAATTATAACTATCTTCCCTTCATTGGCAACATATAGCGGGTCAAGTCCTAAAATTCCGCAGATCCCTTTTACCTCATCAGACACCGGAATATCCTCTTCAATGAGCTTTACAGAGAAAGGCATCCCTGTGGTGATTTCATTCATTACAGATGCAACTCCTCCCCTTGTGGCATCACGCATGAACTTAATGCTTCCGGGAAATTTTTCTATCACACTTTCTATCATTCTGTTCAGCGGAGCACAATCTGATTTAAGAGCGCTTGAAAAGTTCAGATTGTTTCTAAGAGACATTATTGTAATACCGTGGTCTCCTGCGGTTCCGCTTAGAATTATTTTATCACCCTTTTCAATCTGTTTCCGCTGAAGCGGTTTTTTAAAAACTCCTATACCCGATGTGTTGATATATATTCCGTCACCTTTTCCATTTGGAACAACTTTTGTGTCTCCGGTTACAATTTTTATATCAGCAGAATCAGCAGATTCCTTCATGGATATAAGAATCTTCTCGAATTCATCAAAACCGAAACCTTCCTCTAATATCAGTGCGCATGAAAGATATTTCGGTGTGGCGCCCATAACCGCAAGGTCATTCACTGTTCCATTAATCGCAAGTTTCCCGATATCGCCGCCGGGGAAGAATATCGGTGTTACTGTGTATGAATCTGTAGTGAAGGCAATTTTATCCGCTTCTATATCAAGTACAGCAGAATCATCGATCTGAATAGAGTCCCTTCCGAGAATCTCCTTTATCATGCCGGCGATCATGTCATTCATAAGTTTCCCGCCGCTTCCGTGGCCCGGGAGTATTTTTTTCGTCATTATCTTCTCCAGTATTTGTAATAGGCTGAACAGGGGCCTTCGGATGAGACCATGCATGGGCCAACGGCGTTTTCCGGGGTACATACTTTGTCAAAAAGCGGGCACTCCGGAGGTGTTATAAGCCCGCGCAAAAGATCACCGCATCGGCAGCCGGGATGTTCCTTCACCGGTGGAGGAGTTGCAGGGAACTTACGTTCTGCATCGTATTGAGAATACTGCTCTTTTATTTTAAGCCCGCTCCCAGGGAGCTCTCCAATGCCTCTCCATACAGATGATGTGACATCAAAAACCTGATCTATAATCTTTCCGGCATGTTCGTTGCCGTTTTCTCTGACTACTATGCGGTATTCATTCTTTATGGTTTTTTCATCTTTCTCCAGGAGGTCAATCAGTGATAAAACACCTGTTATAAGGTCGGAGGCTTCAAATCCGGTGATTACGCCTGGCTTTCCGTATTTATCAGCAATGAAGTCCCATGGTTTTCTGCCTATGATTGCGCTTACATGACCCGGAATAATAAATCCGTCTATCTTCACCTCGTCAGCGTTGATAAGTGCTTCAACAGCAGGGGGAGTCAGCTTGTTGCATGAAAGGAGCGAGAAGTTTTTTATCCCCTGTTTTTCAGCCTCCAGTATTGCAATGGCTTCAGATGGAGCGGTGGTTTCAAATCCCACACTCAGGAAAACAACCTCCCGTCCGGGATTATCTTTCGCGAGCTTAACAGCATCAAGGGGTGAGTATACTATCCGTATGTCCATTCCCTGAGCTTTCTCCTTTGCCAGGGAACTGTATGACGAAGGTACTTTAATCATGTCACCGAAAGTTGCCACTATTAAATTATAATCCCTGGCAATGGTAATGGCAAGATCAAGAAAAGCATTGGGGGTTACGCAAACCGGGCATCCGGGGCCGTCTATAAGGCTCAGTCCTTCGGGAAAAAGATCTTTTACCCCGGTTTTAAAAAATTCAGCCGTGTGGGTGCCGCATACTTCCATGATGCGGAGTTCTTTTTTAAGCTTCCTGTTTTTTAGCAGTTCCGCCAGTTTTTTTACAAGCTCTCTATTCATGGGTCCTGTTACCTGTAGTTTCAGTTAGTCATTCATTTTAAGGTAATTAAGTATTACCCTGTGCTGCTCTAAAACCGGAATAGGGATGGCTGTTATTTGCCATCTTTAACAGAAATTCAACCTGCAAAAAAAAGTTGATTTAAAATATACCGGTGATAGATGCTGTCATAGTTAAATAGCCTGCTTGTTTTATGTCANNATTGTAATTATTAAGTTAAGTTTCCCTTAAAACTCTTTCTTCTTAAAAATAGTCTCGGTATCTGATGTACTGATTTTTATATGTAAATTGCTGGAGGTTTATACTTTATATGCCGAATTACCGGTTTTCAAGGGAGGCGATTGTTAATTTTTTTGCGGTACTGATATTCCCTTTCTGTATTATATCAATGGAAGCAATCCTTTTTCATCTTCTTATGATTGTTTCGAATTACCTTCATGCAACAACAATTATATCCATAGCTATGTTCGGTATTGCATTCGGAGGGCTTATCAGCTTTTACATGCTCAGGCTGAACAGGATTGTTGTGCTTTCTCTCTGGTCACTTGTTTTTTTTATCTCCATCGGCCTTTCATATTTCAGCATAGTGAGACTTGATAATTTCACTTTTCCGTGGCTTTTAATTATACCTTTTGTCGCCGGTTCAGTAATTGTCTCCTCTGTCTTCTCCAGAGCCGATTCCCACAAGATTTATTTTGTTGATTTAACCGCTTCAGCTGCCGGTGTTTTATACCCTATAATTGCAGTATCGATGTTTAAATCAGAGGGGACTCTCCTGATACTTTCAATACTACCGCTTATATTTTTAATTATACAGATGTCTGTTGTAAAAAATATAATTATAAAGATTGCAGGAGTTTTAATCCCGGCAGCAGGTATCGGATTTGTATTACGGCTTGTTAATATGAATTTAAGTATCCCCCGGGAAATAAATACTGATGATTATAACAGCAGGATACTTCCATACGTAACAAGTCCTGTTTCTAAAAGCATCCTTGATGAAGTTTATAAAGATGATATAGTCCCCGGTAAAATGATTCTCAAAACCGGTGAGCCTTACAAAGAAATGATGGCAAAAAATATAATTAATAAAACAGGGTATTATCCTTTTGTGATGGACCTGAGTGTTAATTACAAACCGTTACTTGCATCTGAAAAAAATCTTAAAATATATACTGATAAACTTGCTGATTATACCTTCCTTTTTTCGGAAGACAATCTCATAGGCCGGGTTGAGTATATTACCAAAACTGATGCGGATTTTTACTATATCAATAATGGCGCGTTTTATGACAGGGTGCATTATGGTGACAGAGGAGATCCGCGTGATATAAGATTTTCCAATTATATGAGAGATGCCAATGTTTTTATAATGGGCGCATCTGCTGACGGTATAGTTAACTCCCTTAAATGGATGCCGGGTAAAACACGCATAACAGGTGTTGAATTTAATCCGATTATTCATAAAACAATGATGTCGGGATTTTATTATGAATTATCCGGCCGTGCTTACAAAGATACAGTAATATACCGGACAGAGGGCCGGGCTTATCTTAAGGCAACTGATGAAACATACGACATGATTACCCACATGAATAATCACGCAGAACATGGAACAGTATGCACACTTGCTCCGGAATATCTACATACTGTTGAAGGTATAAAAGAGATGCTCCTGAAGCTGACTGATCGCGGGCTGCTCGTGTATGAAGAGGTATTGTGGAGCACCAGGTCTGACTGGGCATTCTATAAGTTCATCAACACAATAACTGCCGCTCTCCATGAGATAGGTGTTCAGAACCCGGAAAACAATATTATAGTCTACAAATGGGATTACTGGAATTATGATAATCCCGGTGTTCGATCTGTATTTATCAAGCGCGTCCCGTTCACTAATGCGGAAAGAGATGTTAATATGTCTATTCTTATGGGGCTGCTTGAAAAGGAACCTTCACCTCTGGTATCTGAAAGGAATATCCTTGCTTTCCCCGGTGAAACCTCAAATAGTTTTGTATCAGGTATTATAAAAGGTGAAGTAAAACATCCTTTGATTCAGCTACCTGATTATTACTGGATAGACGATTTTCAAAAGGATATACTCAGGTATATTGAAAGTAATGGCGACAGGGAGTTTATTAATTCGCTGTACAATATTCATCCGAGACAGCAGATAACTAAAGGTTTCGATTTTGTAAGCACTGTCTGGAATTATAAAAACGGTAAAT
>DINC01000184.1:7438-10091 GCA_002425885.1 Spirochaetia bacterium UBA5550
AAAAGCCGCTACATGTTACTGCTTGATAAAACAGATTACTGTTACGAGATGGATATTACTCCTGTCCGTGATAATAAGCCATTCCCGTTCAATGTTTATAAGGAAAAGAAAGAGGTAATCAGGCTCCTGAAAACCGTGGGTATGCTTTCGCTTTTAATTTTTATTCCTGTTATGATACTGATTGTTGTCAGATATTCTTCGCATAAGCTTGCACTTTTTAATCACACACTTTTTTTTATCTCTGTGGGCTTCGGCTACATGCTTGTTGAGATTGTGCTGATGCAGTTTATGCAGAGATTCATAGGGATACCGACGTACTCGGTAATTGTAACACTGGGTGCGCTTCTTTTTTTCAGCGGAGTAGGGAGCCTTTTGAGCGGAGGATGGCGTAAGAGATGGGTTCATGCCGTTGTTTTTGCAATTCCAGTTGTGATACTGCTGTATAATCATTACCTGGAATATTTCTTCAACTATTTTGCTGCATCATCATTTAATGTGCGGCTTGCGGCAGGAGTTGCCTTAATGGTTCCGCTCTCTGTGATGATGGGGATACCCTTCCCTAAGGCTATGGAAAAAATAAAAAAGGATATAACAAGAGAGTATGCGACATTAATGTATGCTATTAGCGGAGCAGCAGGTACAATTGCGACTACGCTGGCTCTGTTTCTTAATGTATCGTACGGGTTTTCCTTTACTTTTTTAATCGGGATGTGTGCCTATATAACAGGGGCACTCCTTCTGCTGGTGATACTCAGAGGAGAGGATTGAGAGTAAAAAAATAAGTAAATATAAAATGTCGGGTTATTAAAAAAAAGTCTGACAGAAGAGGAGAAATATGGCAAAACAGAAAGTAATGAAAAGCGACATTGAGATAGCTCATGAAGCTAATATGATTCATATCAGGGAGATCGGTGCAAAGCTCGGTCTTACAGAGGATGATATAGAGTACTATGGAAAGCATAAAGCCAAGATAAACCTTGATGTTCTCAAGAATAAACCGCTGAAGGGGAAGGTGATTCTTGTAACCGCAATAACGCCCACTCCGGCAGGTGAAGGTAAGTCGACCACAACCATCGGACTTGCCCAGGCAATGAACAGGATAGGGAAGCATTGCACAATTGCTCTACGTGAACCATCTCTCGGCCCATGTTTTGGTGTTAAGGGTGGAGCCGCAGGGGGGGGGCATTCGCAGGTTGTGCCCATGGAAGACATTAATCTTCATTTTACAGGAGACATTCATGCAATCGGAGCTGCTCACAATCTCCTGTCTGCCGGCATCGATAATCACATGAAGCATGGCAATGAACTTGATATTGATCCCACCAAGATATACTGGAAGAGGGTTGTAGATATAAATGACAGGGCACTCCGCCACATTGTTGTGGGGCTCGGCGGCCATGCGCATGGCATCCCGCGTGAAGGGGGATTCATGATTACAGTGGCATCTGAGGTTATGGCAATACTCTGCCTTTCTGAAAGTATTGCTGATTTGAAGAAGAGGCTTGGCCATATAATTATCGGTGAAAACAGGAAGGGTGAGCCTGTATCAGTTGCTGACCTTAATTTTCAGGGCTCAATGGCCGCTCTTCTTAAGGATGCAATTAAACCGAATTTAGTGCAGACACTGGAGAATACACCTGCAATTATTCATGGCGGCCCCTTCGCAAATATTGCGCACGGGTGCAACTCTGTTCTTGCGACAAAGATGGCAATGGCACTTTCTGATTATGTTGTTACAGAAGCGGGATTCGGAGCAGACCTCGGCGCTGAGAAATTTCTGGATATAAAGTGCAGGTATGCCGGGATTAAACCGGAATGCGTGGTGCTTGTTGCTACAGCAAGGGCTCTCAAGATGCACGGCGGTGTTGCCAAGCAGTATCTTAAAGGGGAAAATGTCGGTGCGGTTAAATCCGGCCTTGCGAATCTTAAAAAGCATATTGAAAATATAAGGAAGTTCGGCCTCCCTGTTGTGGTCGCTGTAAACAGGTTCCCTGATGATTCGCAGGAGGAGCTTGATACAATTATTGAGTTCTGCTCTTCAATGAAAGCTGAGTGTTCACTCTCCGAAGTATGGGAAAAAGGGGGGGAAGGTGGAATTGACCTGGCAGAGAAAGTTGTTGCGATTATTGATAAAAAGAAGAAGTCCAATTTCAGGTTCCTTTATGATACAGATATGTCGATCAAGGCGAAGATTTCAACCGTTGCTGTGGAGATATATGGTGCTGACGGAGTGCTTTATTCCAAACAGGCGCTCAGAATGATCGATTATCTCACTGAAAAAGGATACGGGAATCTCCCGATATGTATGGCTAAAACACAGTACTCACTTTCAGATGATGCGTCTCTGATGAACCGCCCTACGGGATTTAAGATCTCTGTGGGAGATGTTACTCTGTCTGCGGGTGCGGGATTTCTTGTTGTGCATACAGGTGACATCATGATAATGCCCGGTCTTCCGAAGAAACCTGCGGCACTGTCTATTGATATTACTGATGATGGCAAGATTACCGGCTTATTCTGATAAATCCGGATACCCCCTTAAAGTTTTTTTACATAACATGAGAAACCTGCGAAGTCATAATTGCCGCAGGTTTCTCATATAAACCTCAAGTTTACCTGAAGAATTATTAAAAAAAATTAAAAAAAAGTAAAA
>DINC01000370.1:0-3568 GCA_002425885.1 Spirochaetia bacterium UBA5550
TCTTATAGAGAGTTATGATAGATAAAAAAGAAGTAAAAAAACAGATTTTTGAAAAATGCATTCCCCTGATAAATCAGAAAGGATTTAACAGTCTTGGAGTTAAGGAAATTACTGATACTGCCGGGATGTCTAAAGGTTCATTTTATAATTATTTCCCCAGCAAGGAACAGTTTGGTGTTGAACTGATAAATTATTATGCATTTAAAACAGAGAAGCTTCTTCGAATAATGCTTTTTGACAGCGAGCGAAATGTACGCGACAGATTTGTTAATGTTTATCATTATTTTAAACAGATTTATGAAAATTATGGAATTGAGGGAGTTGAAAGTATACTGGGCGGATTCAGTGTAGAGCTTTCTGTAGTAAGCTCTGACATTAAAACAGCCGTTGATAATGCATATACCACTATTAAATCAGTTTTTGAAGATGCTTTTGAAATAGGCCAGAAAAATAAAGAAATTTACAGTTATCTTAATAAAAATGATATTGCTGAGTTCCTTCTTATAAGCTGGTACGGCGCAATACTGAGAATGAGGGCAAGCGGAAGTTTTGAGCCATTCAGGCTCTGTCAGGATTTTGTTCTTAATTCAATTTTTATTAATGAAGGAGAAAACCTTTCGGTTGAGGAGCTGGATCATCAGCAGAATTCAACCGAATAATCCATCCTCAATGAATGCTTATGGAATTTGACTGAGGGCTTACCCAGCGCTATCACTGCATGAATTCTGCTGCTCCCGAATATATCAAGTTCCTCTTTAATATCCGGGCTTCTGTTAAGAGCTTCAACTGCAAATCCTATGAGGCATGTTCCAAGATTCATATAATGCGCCAGCATACATATATTATATGCAGCATAAGTGCCGTCTTCGATTGGTGTGCTTCCATCCATTGGGCTATGTACAATGATGACACAGGTCGCTCCGTGGAACAGAAGGTCTCTACCTTTTTCTGACTCCTCGATTGCCATTTGAACTGTTTCGTAATGATCCCTGTAATAATTAATAAGCGCTCTCCCCATAAACGGCACAGAGAGATACCTGATTACAGGATTAGCAGCAAGTTTATTTATTTTTACAAAAAATTCTCTTATGCGGGTTGCAAACTCCCAGACTTTTTCCCTGCCATTAATTACGGTGAACTCCCACTCCTGGCAGTTGCTCCCTGAAGGGGCTGTTACAGCAAACTCGACGAGGTCACGCACAACGTCGTCGCTGATCTCCTCCTCCTTGAAACGTCTTACACTTCGGCGGGATCTGAAGATATTAACGAGCTGCGCCGGAGAGATCTCTTTTGAGTCAATAATTTTCTCTTTATATTTAAAGGTGCTGAATTTTACATTTTTAAGTGTATCACCGAAGCTGACAGCATTGAATTTACATACATCATAACAGTGTGAACATAGCATGCATTCATTATCATTTAACCTGACTTCTTTATTTTCAATATAAAGAACCTCTTTGGGGCAGATTGCCACGCACTTTCCGCACAGGGTACATTTCTTTCTGTCAATTACCGGTACCTGGTTCATCAATCACTCCTGTTATAAAACTACTTTTTTATCCAGTCCCCGCCGGGGATTATTTCATAAGATAGATATTTTTTTTCATCTTTGCCATAATAAATATAACCCTTTCTTCCGGAAACTGCTGAAACAGTTTTACGGAGATACAAAGAATTCTCATCACCTTCAATATACTCCTCAAGATTGTCAAGCTGTTGAAGCGTATGATGATCTATTTTATATATTTCAATTACAATCAATGATTCCGGATTTTCTCTTTCAAAAATCATCGGGTATTCCCCCAGGCTGCGCATCACAAAACCGGGTACCAGATCATTTCCCATGTATTCAGAATTGTTTAAAAGAGATGAATACATGTCATTTTTTCTTAATGTGCCATAGACAAATATAAAAATATTCAGATTCTTATTCATAAAAACTGTATTTAGCTCTCTTTTGGACTATAAAAGTTATTATTCATAGCATCTTGGCACAATTTTGCACAATAAACTTTTTATCATTCTGAAAAAATATTGACACATTCCACGCATATATTAAGTTGTCATCCGTCCTAACGGGGCGTGGCTCAGTCCGGTAGAGCGCGTGGTTTGGGACCATGAGATCGGAGGTTCGAATCCTCTCGCCCCGAAATTTTTAAAACTGCGCCCGTAGCTCAGCTGGATAGAGCAACAGCCTTCTAAGTTGTGGGCCAGAGGTTCGAATCCTCTCGGGCGCGAAGAAAAAACTTGACTGTAAAGCCAGGTTTTTTTAATCTTTAAATCAGCATATGGTGACCGTAGTTCAATGGTAGAGCCCTGGATTGTGGTTCCAGTCGTTGCGGGTTCGAGCCCCGTCGGTCACCCCTGATGTATCAAGTCCGAACTCACTGCTGTAACAGGCAGTGAGTTTTTTATTTGTATGACTCGCTCATCAAGGATAAACGAATAAGGAGCTCTCCAGTCTATATCAATGCGGTCCTCAAATACGTGGATCGTCTGTGCAAGCTTTTTAATGATCCTTCCCTTCTCCTCAAAATCAGACCTGTCATAGACATCAAAACACTCCCTGACGTTGCCGATTATCTTACTGACTTCCAGGATAAAATCAGTTTTATTTATGCGCATCTGCTGATGTTGATTCTCGAGCCTTGTTATAACACGCTTATTCTCATCCATACGCGTTCTGACGGCCTTTTCATCTATTCCATCAATGAGGAACTGAAGAAGCCTCTGCTGTTCTTTTTCCATCCGGATAATCTCCTTCCTGACTCCCTCCTGGTCTTTTGCCTGTGATTTCTCATTGATTTCAAGGGACTCCCTAAACAGCTCTCTCAGGTACTCCTCAAAGCCAGGGGAGAATCTTATCATCCTCATTTTATCATCTATAAGGCTGAAAATCTGCTCCTCTTTAAACGCCAGGTAGTGAGGCCGGCGGTGAGAGTAATACAGAAACTTCTCTTTTTTGAGTTCCCCCGTTAGCATATTCCCGGTCTCTCCGGAGCGGAGAAGGCCTTTTAATATATAATCATTCTCGCGGATCTTCGCTCCCTTGTACTTAAGGCTCATTTTCTCCACACGGGCATAATACCGCTCTTCAGAGATATAAACCTCCTGAGTGCCGTGATATAGATTCCCCTTGTACTCAAAACGGCCTGTATAGAAGATATTAGAGAGGAGCCTTAAAACCGTGGTTCTGTTCCAGTCATTCCCCCGGGAGGTCTTGAATCCCTGGCTGTTAAGAAAATCACAGATACCCAGGGCGGTGTAATCCTCATTATCGTATAAATCAAAGACTTTAGTTATCATATCAGCATCTTCATTTTTGATGAATTGACGCTTTGTTTTATCATATTTATATCCGGGGGGAGGAGTTCCGTTAGGAGCTATGCCGTGCTTTACTTTCCAGATTGCCGTCTGAGTGCTGTCATGAGAGACTTTGTCAGAGTGTCCCTCAGCCATTGTGAGCTTAACGTTCATTACCATTTTTTCAGTATAATGGCTTTTTTTATTAATTACAACTCCTTCCTGGTAAAAGTGAATCTGGAAGCTGTGCTCATCTATTAAGTTT
>DINC01000370.1:3588-12281 GCA_002425885.1 Spirochaetia bacterium UBA5550
TCATTAAAATTCCTGCTCATACGGTCCGTACACATAAAGACTATATCCCGGACTCCTGTCTCCAGTGCCAGGTCAAGCATCAGGTTGAAGATTTTTCGGCCTGTTTTATAAGCGGATTCAGCTGTGGTGAAAAAGTGAGCTATGTGCATATCAGTGTCAACGGCGTATTTTAAAGCCTTCTCCTCCTGCTGCTGGAGGGAGGTGCCCTCCACCTCCTGGGCTTTTGTGCTCACCCGGTCGTAAATAAACACAGGCTTTTTACCGGCCTGCATAGCAGCGCGGATCTCGCTGACTATCTCTCTGCGTAGTTCTGTGCGGTTGAAGGATTCCATACACACAGAATAGAGTTGATTTATTCTGCGTGTCAAGCACTTACCACATATACAGCACTCCCCCCTGGAGAGCCCCGAAACCCTGAGAGAGCATAAAACCGCCCCCTAAACCGAATTTACCGTACAGCCTATAGTATTGCCCCCAGGCACCCACCCGGAGGCTCGTATCAATATAAGGGCCCGCTATAGTCATATTACGAGGAGAGTCACGCGGCTTAATATTTACAAGCTTCTGCCAGCGCCGTTCGCAGAGCGAAGCTTTAAGCATATAATCACCGTTTCCGGCACTCTGTATATCAATATAAGGGGTTTCCGTATCGTATCTTGTAAGGTCTGCTTTACAAATCTGTAAATCCAAAGAGGAGTAATCTCGCTCGATTATATTAGATTGTACCGGAGTTTTATCGGTTATTTGACCACCCTCACTTTGTGGCGCAAATAAAAAACGCACTACAAACACAATGAGGATTGTGTACAGAATCAGGAGCAAAGCCTTAAATCTATTCATTTTTCACCGCCGGAGACTTGTATTTAATCTGATCCTTATGCAGCTCTATGTCTCCGCATTTAAGCGTAAAGCCTGTGATTGCAAGGCCCGCAAGGAGTATCAGGATCGCAAGCTTCCACCAGTGCTTTTCAAGGAAGGAGATAAAAAACGCTATTGCCTCATACTTATTATCAATATCAGCCGGGTTGTTTTTCTTCTTTGCCATCTCTAACCTCCGTTATATTCGCGAACTTCCGCTCGCTGAACTCCTCCCTTTTCCCTTTATTCCACTGATTTACCGGCCTAAAGTAACCGCTGACACGGGAATAAACCTCAACAGGCACAACTACTTTCCTCATGCCGCCCTCAAATAGAATTGCATAGTTTTTGTATTTGCACGGCCAAACGTAAGCCGGACAAAATCTGCGTATTTAATCGGGATATCATTGCCGTCAAAGTGATCAACATACCCCTCATTATAATCACCGTAAGGATCATCAATTATAATGCTTTTGACTGATGTATCATTGCTATATTCAACACCAACAACGCACACAAAATGCCCTGAAGTCCCTCCAGAGAGAAAGCCTCCTCCAATACCGACAGCCCCGCCGTGCCTGATGTGATCTATCATCTCCGGCATTGTTGCTTTTTGCACCCGGCACGCTTCTTTGCCGACAGCCTTATTCACAGCCCAGGCTATACAGTGAGAATCATTCCACGGGTTATATTTTGCACCAGGACAGACTTTCTGGAGATACGCTCTCCCCTCCGGGCTATCGAGTATATCCATCAGGTAATCTTCAGGCATCACTCCATCAGGAGCGGGTATTCTATGCCCTGTATATATACACCCCATTGTCGCAACGGTTGTATTGCACTCGCTTTTCGGTCTGCGTTTTGTGAGCAGCTGGTACCGGTTTTTGATGCCTCTGCTGATATTTATCAACATGGATTATGTCTCCTTATCTTTTATGCTTTTCTGCGCAAAGCTCTTTATGATCTATCAGTGCCCGGCAGTTCTTCTCAATCTGCTTCTCTGCAGAGTTTAAGCGCGGATAAATTTCCCGCTTGAATTGATCCTTGACCCCTTCAATATCATCACAGATCGTGCCGAGTTCCCTGCTCACCCCTGCCCGCTCAATCTCTGAAATTTTCACAACGTTCGAAATTTTATTATCAAGCAGCTCAAAGCCCTTTGCATTGATTTTCCACATCGCATAAGTGGAGGCTGCTATAGTTCCGATAGTGATAACTGTGTTGAGGTCAAGATTAATGTTCATCACCCCTCCATCTGCGCAAGAATCTCCGCCTCAGTCGGAAACCGGAGGCCTGCGACAATAGCAACAACACTCTCAACCGTATCAGCCTCTGCAATTTCTGCTGCAGCAGAATGATAAATCTTTTTATAAGTCTCAATAAATGCAGCCACATTAGCCGCTGTGAGATAAGAGGGATATCCGGCAGTTGCACCTGTGAGCACGTTCAGAATCTTCACATCGTCAAGGATTGCCGCCCTCTCTGTTCTGCATCGTTGAGAGAGCAATACACGGGCCTCAGCTTTACACTCCAGGAGACGATGCTCCTCTTCTGATACTTCAACTATCCTCTCATCCGGGATGCTGATGTAATCCCGCTGAACATCCGACAGGATTGAATCATCCACATCAGCGAGATCCTCCTTGAAGCCTGCAAAATATCCGGGGAGAGCCCGGAGCATAATACCGCTTGAATCTATCTCGTAGAACATGATGCCTCCAGTTTATCTGATAATGTTTTTCTATAACTAAAATTGCGTGAATACATTGAATGCCCGAGCACTGAATTCATTGAGGAGCTGAACTGCTCCGGAGAGATTTTTCCGCTCTGCAAATCTTCAGCGAGTACAGCTATTCTCCTTGAATTGCGCTTCACGGTTTCTTTTTTGATTTTTGCAAATCCCGGATAACAGCGGAATCCGCAGAACTCAACCCCGCGGCTGGTTTCATATACCTTGCTTTTGCTTTCTGAGAGTGTTAAATTCAGTTTCTCCTGCAGGAAGTGTCTCACCAGGTTCTTTGTCTGCTCCAGCTGCTCCCTGGAATCTCCGAATATAACAAAGTCATCCATGTAGCGGAGATAATAATGATACCCGAAAATATGTTTAACATAGAAATCCAGTTCATGCAGGTAAAGATTCGCGGATAATTGAGATACCAGGTTCCCGATAGGGAGACCGGGATTCGGTGTTGAATCTATAATTGTATCGACTAACCAGAGCGTATCCGGGCAATCTATCTTTTTACGATATAAGGATTTTAAAATATCATGATTGATTGAGAAAAAATATGACTTAATGTCACACTTCAGGCAAAACCGGTTTCTCTTCGAAAACTTGATGAACCTGTCAACAGCAAGCTTCACCCCGTGCCCGGTACGGCAGGCGTGTGAGTCAAATATGAACTGCTTATCAATCACAGGCTCTATGAGGTTAACCAGGGCGTGCTGAACAACCCTGTCCCGCAGCGGAAGAGCACTGATAAGTCTTTTTTTAGGCTCTGTCACAATACGGTGCTTATACTCAGATACCTGGTATGTTTTCCATATCAGCTCATTCTGTATTGTAATAAGATTCTCATCTAATCTTGACCTGAACTGCATCACATCATCCCTGTACTTTTTCAGCCTCTGAGTTTTCTTCCACGAGAGAAGAAGATTTTCGTAATCATAAATGTTTTTGTACATACGCCCTCTTTTTTTATTTTTCGGGACAAGTCGCAACCAATCCCGCCTTCTCTCTTTCGGCCTTTCAGCCTGGACTATAGCCTCTGACTCTCTGTCACTGTCGCAGAGTTAACACTCTACGATCTAAACTGCTGACGCAGTCACAGGCGAAGCGGGAGCCGATGTTCGTGTTCACGTTCGCAGCAAGGTTGTTCACGTTCACGGCCCGGGAACCGGCGATCACGCCATTATCCCAGTTGCCACTTCGATAGGCTATGCCCCATATTTTTTAATCATGCCTCCCGCGATTCTGCCGATCTCAATCACCTTCTCCATCGAGGTTTTTCTCGATTGAGTTGATAAATACGCCGGCTTCTTCTCATTCGAGAACACAATTAAAGTTTTCAAAAATTCAAGTTCCTTGTCAAAATCATATAGAAACTTTGCTTTCTGCTTCGACTTCTGAATCTCAATCGTCAGCCTGAGCAGAGTATATACTGAATTCTTTACCTGGGTCTGGAGTGTAAATTTTTCATGCTTTGGAAATCTCTCCGCAATCGGGAAGAAATAAATCATGAAATCATACACTTTCTGATATAGAACAAAATCTTTCAAAACAGATTACCAGAAAATCAGATTACAGAGAATCACAGGCGAAGCGGGAGCCGACGCTCGAGGTCACGTACGCAGCAAGGTAGTTCACGTTCACGGCCCGGGAACCGGCGAACACGCCATTATCCCAGCCGCCACCTGCCAGGAGCTGATAAGGAGATCCGTATCTCTGCCCGAATCCGTTACCTGCAAGCTCCCCTGTATTGATATCATTAGTCCATCCGGAACCAGCCGCTCCGCCGTTAGATGCCAGCCACTCCCAGACATTCCCAACGCAGTCACGGAGCCCTGCAAAGGATGTGTTGTATCCTAAAATATAGTTTGCGTCCGCATCCGCTGCCAGAGTTGCCGCAGCCTTAACTCTTGCCGTGTTTGATGTCTTTGTCCATCCGTTGAGGTTACTGCCGTCAAGGCCCTGCGGAGATCCCAGGGCTCCCACTGTCCATTCATCATAAAAAGCGAGGCGTTTGCCAACGTTGGCGGCTCGAATCATAAAATCATATCCGTTCAGGCTTTCTGTTCCGGTAAGCGGCAATTGATTGATTTTACTGTATGCCTTTTTGCGCGGGAGGGTTCCCCCGCCGTCTGATGCAAGGTATATGTCTATCCAGGTTCTATGCCCTGGTGCGATCCTGCTCATGCCGCCTAACTGATATGTAGAGGGATCTGCAAGCCCTAAGAGATAGCACTCGGGCATGTTTTCGAGATCCCACACAGAGCCCTCAACGATTCCATCCGCCACATCTGAGGCAGTGAATGAGTTCCGGATTTTCCCGTAGTGGAAGCCGCCGATTATCCGGGGGTTTGTCATGCCGGCGGGTGTTGTTGGTGACAGTGATATCTTTAGCACAGGGACCGTCCCCGAGGAGGGCTCCCCTGCCCAGATGTAGTGATCTGCTCCGAATGTAAACGCGGTGCCTGTGTCCAGGTCTGATACGGTGAGTGTTGCTGCAGATTCAAGGATTGCTGTCATTGTTGTCAGCGGAATACGAAAAGACGGTACCTGTACGCCCGAGCCGCTTTTTGTAATTTTTGCGAACATTGAGGCAAAGGCGAAGCCGCCAAGGCCGGAGAGTACGTCAACACGGGAAACGAGGGTTTCGTGCTCGGCTTTTAAATATTCGGTATTATCAACCAGCTGATTGAATATATCGGCAGACACGGTGTCTGCGAAGTCGGTTACATCACTTATATTTTGCCAGGACATTTTTTACACTCCTTTATTTATATCAAAAATTTTGATGCTGCATACATCAGAAGGGAGCCGGGGCGTAAAGAACACCCTGAATCTCAAAATCTGCGGGCTGTCCGGAATATCAGCCCTGAATATATTTTCATTTTTAAATGTTGTGTCTGAGAAATAAGTCCACTCACTGCTGCCGTATGCCTGGTATTGTACCTTGAAATAATTATAATTATTTGCTTCCAGGAAGACAGAAGAGAATCCGTCAACGCATGTATAATATTCAGATATATATATTCCTGCCGGGTAGAATGTGAGCTCCCCGAATTTGAACGAGCCGAAAGAGGGATAACCGGCAGGGAGCATCCCGGAACCCCGGCTGAATGAGAGTCCTGACTCAAGGTTTCCCGTGCAGTTATACGCCTCAATGCTTGAGGGGGGTTTGCTGATGTTTGCTGTTGTTAGAGACATGACGTTGGAGGGATTGCTGATGTTAAGCGATAAATCCATCACCTTCACCCTGAAGTAATATTTTGAATCAGGTAGAAGCCCCGAAAGCGAGGCTTTACAAAGACCCATTTTAAATTCAGGAGTAACAAATGCTATCGGAGAGTAGCCCTGCTCAGAATATTCATTTTTATAATCAACTTTTGAGGTAGAGAATTCAAGAAGATACTGCTTAAATTCTGTTTCGGATGATACTGTCCAGTACACATCAACAATATTATTGATATAATGTTTAACATTGGCAAGCACAACCGGATTTGGAATAATTTTATCCCTTGAAACAAACTGATAAGGAAAATTTATAAGTTCCGCTTTGATTTTTGCAGTATGCTTATCTTTGCTGATCTTGCGCTCTATAACCCTTGCAGGCTCTCTCACCCAGTGCTTATAACTGATATCAACAAGAGTATTAAGAGCCACGCCCTCAACAGAATCCCTTATATCAATGTTTATGAGCTTTTTAATATAATGCCCTATCTGTACAGCGAGATCCCCGTAATACCTTGCTGAAGTTAAAGATTTACAGAGTATATTATAATCAGCAGGAGTTGATGAATCTACTTCATCCTCAGGTACAATAAAAGTTTTAGTGCCGTACCTGGTACGTGAAGCAGTCATGTATTCTGCCAATGATGCAGGTGCAGCATAAGCTATAGCTGAAGAGCTTGAATAATNNCAGCAGAATAAGAGTTAATTAATATATCCTCTTCTGTAATCTGTAAATTAGGATCTCCATCATAAGGTGAAAGCTGTGAGTAATAAATTATATTATCAACCGTGTAGAGCCTCGAAGAGGTGATTCTTAAAATCTCATTTAAGACAGAGCCGCATTTAACATTCTGCTCCTGGCTATACTTTGCGATTATAAAGCCGCTGTTTGCAGTCTGTAAAGCTTTTGCGTTATCAAAAGAGGTCGTATTGATAGCATCTTCAGGTATTCCCGCAACGTCTTTTATCAAAGTATAAGCTATTTCAGCCGGGGTGATATCAGATAATGTCCCTGAATCAATAATACACACAGCGTCAATGATTTCCTTCACGTAATTATTAGATTCAATCGTAAGAATTGATTTTGAATCGTNNTTCTTAATACGTCCTTTCCATATGGTAAGAGCTGTATCTGTATCTTCGCACCTGAGGATTGAATTATACCAGGCAAGGTCCGCAAACATAGAGCCGGCCACTTCATCGTCGTACTTCGAGGGATCTATGTTGTTAATATCAATACTGATGGATGCAGAAATAAGGTTAGAGAAGCTGAACTGGAGCTTCTCGGTTGCCGGGTCTGATATTTTGACTATATCAGAATCAGGGAGCAGAGTATTATTTATATAAACCTCAATCATTTAGCTCGTACCTTTCAAATTTTCTAACAAAAGTAATCTTAAAAGACTCGAATCCGTGCCTCATGTGTTTAAAATATTTATTATTAAACGGATAATTTTTATACTTAATTTTCATCGGCTCGAACAAAGAAGGCTCTGAATAAGGATTGAAATATATTCTTATTACACCGCCAGCCATTATCATGTTAATAATACTCTTCGCATAGATACTTCTGATTGAATCATACTCCAGGGTAATTTCAAGCTGGAAGGCCTCCGCGCTGCTGTCTACGCTGCCGTCCTGCATAGTGTTGATTATTTCACCCACCGGATCTAATACTATTTCAATCTGTTTCGGTTTAGGGAGATAAAAAGATTGATACGTAGGAGGGGCAACGACAAATTCAACATCATAACACCCTGCAAGCTTGCTGTCATCGCCCCTGCCAAGAGCCGGAGAGTTAACCGTATAACCTTCATAAGTGGTCTGTACATGCAGATCAAGCTGTGCCGGATTAATATAACCTTCGTTTTTAAACAAAGGATTCAGGTTACTGCAGGAAGCATCAAGCGTACAGTTTATAAGAGTATCTGTACACACAGAGTTATATATAACAGCAGTAGTTTCAGCTTTAACACCAAACCCGGGATTATTATGAAGTATAGAGTTTTTGATTACCTCAGAGCCGGTATTATCAACAAGCTCAATACCTGAAGCGTTATTATTTAAAGTATTATGATTTAAAACTATGTCTGAACCGGCTCCGGTTATTTTGATTGCCGTGCTGTTCTTGCACCTGTTGATTAAGTTATTTAAAAAAGAAACAGTGTTTGAAATTATATCAAATCCGCAATTCAAATCTTCACAAAAACAATTTTCTATAGAAACATTATGTGAGGACCGCATTATATAAGAATCGAATAAAGAAAGATCTATCGCATTATAAAAATTAATTATCGAACAGTTTTTCAAAGCGATATTTGCTGTAGGTCTGACCACATCCCTCAATCGGGGGGCCTTGTTTATATCAATCTTAAGGCCGTCAACAGATGCGGCAATAGATGACTTGATTAAGTCAAAATCAAATATATTAAAAAAGGACATATTATAGACAGTAGAAATTGGGCCTCCCCAGTGGCCTGCCATCATTTTATAGTCTTTTACAAATTTGAATTCAGTCTGTCCGGTATTAGTAATAGCTGTAAAATCAACGTCCTTAATAGTTATAAATCTTTCGTTTTTAAACAGTTTTTTAAGACTTATTCTGAGATAAGTCCCATCAGTATACCTGTAATAAAAATAACCGTTTGCAATAAGCGAACCGTTTTGAGAGCTGAATCTGCAGCTTGATATAAGCGTCCCCGAGTTTGTTGTGTTTGTATCATCCAGACTTTTAAATCTTAGTATGTTGCTTTCTGAATTGTAACTGATTAAAATTCCGTTCTCTTCACTATAATAAGCAAGCGGCATTGCATCAGCTATGTTGATAAACAATGTCATATTATCAACATCAGATACTGATTTAATATACCATTGATTATAA
>DINC01000370.1:12288-13377 GCA_002425885.1 Spirochaetia bacterium UBA5550
TATAATTACTTCTTGATCTGAATAAAATTCTGCTGTTTCCAATATACATTACGCTGTAACAGTCGCCGGTTGTAATTGCAGTGCCTATATTTGAAGTATCTGTATCTGTTACAGATTTTCTGTACAGCTGATAAGTTGAGCCGTTATAATAACAGAATATAGCATCATCGGTATCGGGGATATAAGCAACAGAGATTACATAACATGAAGTTGAAGGCGTATCAAAAAACAGAGTTCCGTAACTGCTCGTATCAGTATCACTTAAATCTTTCAAATATATTTTACGTCCCGTTGAATAACTGCTTATAACAAGCAGTTTATTATTCCCTACATAGATAAATCTTGTATCACATTCAAGATTAATTAAATAACTGCCGTTAACACCGGGATTACTGCCGTCAAAAGTTTTTCTCCTGATTCTCCAGTCTGACAGCATATAAACAAAATCATCACCGGATATTCGAGACACACTCTGCAAATAAGTCAGGTTAAATAATGCCTGGCCGAAATCGGTTTTTATTTTTGAGGTGTCGAGATAAGCGACCTTGCTGGTGTCATATAAATATAAAGATTCAAAATTATTAACTTTGTTCTGATAAGTATAAAAATAATTACCTGCAATAATCCCCGGATCAATACTATAACCTTCAGCAAGGTTTATATAAGGAAGGAATGCATTATTAATCACTGAATATATAGCAGTAGGATTTATTATATCATTTAATTCAAACAAATAAGCCATGCTGCTTTTATAAGTAATTACAAAGTAATGATCTATAGTAGCATCTTTAAAAACCTGTGAATAAACCCCTAAATTCGTGTTTATTGTTTGTAGACTTGCAAAAGTATTTGAAACATAAGTAAAATCTGATATTTTAATCCGATAAACATTACCGTCCCGGTCACCATTATCCAGCGTTCTGATAAATATATAGTCAGAATCAAACCCCAATGTCCTGCTGCTGTATCTGCCACTTATTTGATTTTTTAAAGTATAACCATCATAAACATAAGCGTATCGTGTAACCGAACCATATTCATCGTGTACTATCCAGATATTATTTTTGATGTACTCCACATGTCTTTGAG
>DINC01000370.1:13383-26307 GCA_002425885.1 Spirochaetia bacterium UBA5550
TTGAGGTGCATAAACGGCTCCCGAGTTTGAACTATTAAGTTTGATAGTTCCATCGTTTTTATCGAATATAAGCAGAGTGTTTGAGGCCGTTCCGAATCTATATCTCATAACAAAATAATCTTTTGTTATAACATGATACACCATGGTTAAATTATTTGCACCGCTCCCACTTGTTACCTGAACGTCACTTATAATATTCGTGAATGTACTGTTGTATTTTCTAAGTCTTATTTCATAATAGTATGTACTGCCTTCATTCCTCCATCTCATATAAACAATTATAAAATTACCGTCCTCTGCCAAATGAGGAGTATTATGAACGGAATCAAAATGCGAATAAGCTGTATTATAAGGACTCGACAAAGGACTACCAAGATCTAATACCTGAGCTTCAACTGCAGATAATAGTATTTTATCTCCCCTGGTGAGACTTTGCGGAAGCGAAAGCCGGGGCTCAAAACCTTCGGCGGCATATACTCCGTCACAGTTCCCTCTGATTATAATCTGTTCATAATAAATACCTGAATCAGCTATAACTGCATGAGGCCGTGAAGATGTACACTCATCAATTGCTTTCTGGATTGTCATATAAGGATTTGCACTCGTTCCGTTCCCGGTATCATCATTACCGAGTTTTGATACAAATACCGAATTTGAATTTGAAGGCGTAAAAGATAGAGTCCGCAAGGCGTCAGCAGACGAACCGACTATATTCTGATCTTCTCCGTAGGAGTTAATTACCTCAGAGTGTTCAAACTTTATAGCGTTATCTTCAAAGATATTATCAAGAATCATCAGTTCACCTTTTTAATACGCCGATTTCATTGTATATTTCTTAGCACCCATGAGCCTTGCTCTTCTCTCCTGTGCATCGTCCACTACTTCAAGGAGGCCGTGAGTATCAACAACAGAGCCCTGTACTGTTATATATATATTCCCTGCAGCAGATCCTGAAGTTTCAGACCTAACTGAGTCTGCAAAAGTTTTAGGGATAATCATTTCATCTTTGTGAATCTGCGCAACCATATCAGAAGGGACCTGCCAGGCACCAACAGCGAATGAAGGCATATTCAATGTAGGCATTTTAATTTTTGCATCCCCGGGAGGTTTCTGTCCAAGAGTGTTAGCTGTCTGAACACCAGCTGCGGTTCCAACTAAAATACTATAAGGAATACCAATCGCAGGTCCATAGCTAAATCCCTTCATAATTGCTTCTGCAGTTGACATTATAATATTTGCAACAGTGGCGGCCTGTCCTACCCTGAATAATGCCTTGTTTTTGCTGTTCATTAAAGTCATGCCGGCCTGTGCAATCATCATAGAGCCCTGAAAAGCCTTGCTTTCAAAGCCGAATGAAGCCCTCCAGTAAGCAAGCTGTGACTGCTGTTTCGCCTGCCAGGCCGTTGCATTTGCGATAACCGACTGCTGATGATATTCAGTTTCGGCCTGAAGTTTCTGTTGTCTGTATGTATCTTCAATAGTTGATACAGCCTGTTCATACTGCTGTTTATCTATAAGTTTCTGGCTGTACATCAGCTTTGCATTAGCCAGGTCTTTTTCTTTGTTCTGCTTTAATGTAGCGGCTACAGCTCTTTCATTCTGGTTTATTGCTTCATAGTAAGCGGCAACATCAGCCTGTTTTTGCTTTGTGTCGCTTTTCGGAGCTCCCGGCTTATCTTCATTTCCCTTTTCTTTTTCACGGTCTTTAATGGCCTGGTTGATAACCTGTTCAGCGTTAGCCATATTGTTTTTGATTTTAAGGATTGTATCGTTGGCGTCAGCTTCTTTGTTAAGAGCTTCAAGATTATTCTTTGTGAGTTTTCGCGCTTCATCTTTGGTTTTTAAATGCAGACTCAAAAGACTCTGCGCTTCATTGTTTCCCTGTTTAGCCATCTTCTCCAGGTTTTCATAACTGCCGTAGATCTCTTTAATTTTCTGCTGTTGTTCCTTGTATAAATACATATAAGCTTTCTGGGTACCTAAATCACTCTTCTGGCTGGCAGAAAACTTATTCAGGTAAGCTATAAGCAGGGCATACCCGTTAATAACATCACCAATCAATTTAACGATTGTCTGAAAAACAGTGGCAAGGATATTTCCGTCTTTTGATGCGGATAAAAACGCAAGCCCGAGGTTCGACATTGAAGGTATAAGTTCAGTCCCTATTGTTGACTGCATATCATTCAATTGAGAATCAACCCGCCTTTGAATATTAGCGTAAGAATCAAAACTTCTTTCCATGTCTCCGATTGCATTACCGGATTGAGATAATGCGATTGCAAGAGTAGCCTCCGCTTTTGCCTGCTGCAGCGAAAGTCCTGTCAATTTCTCTTTGTGCTGTCTCCTGAGTTCTTCAGTAACCATCTCCTCAGTTACTACTATTCCATAAGCCTTTAAGGCTTCTCTTTCTCCTGTCAGTGCTGAAGTGAGAGCATGTATAGCGCGTTCAGCACCCCCTTCTATATTACTGAAAGAAGCGAGGTCAATACCAAGCTGCGCAACACTGTTTGAAAGCTCCAGTGCTTTATCGGACTGCATCCCGAGGCCTGTAAGAATATCACCAGTACCTGCAAGGAAGGACATAGCCTCTTCTTTTGCAAGGCCGTATGATTCAACAAGAGTTTTTGCAAAATCCTGAGCCTGTTTTTGGTTGTTTTTAAATATTACATTGAATTTATTCTGCGTTTCCTGAAATTTGGACGCTGCTTTTACCGCATTTCCCAGGGCATCAAAAAGCTTTTTAAAACCTAAAACAACAGCACCGACAGCAAGCGTAGTTGCTACCCACGAATTCTTGAGTTTAGAAAAGGCTCCTTCCGCTTTTTGAGCTCCATCACCAACGTTATTAAGTCCGTCAGTGACTTCCTTCGAACGGACCTTAAACTGATTATTTTCAAGATATATCTCAAACAATATCTTCTGTTCTTCAGCCATCTTCACCCTACCATAAAATCGTTGCGCTGTGCAATCTTAACAGGAGCAATCTTCTCCCGTTCTTTTCTGCTCTGCTTCTCTTCAAAGCCGTCAAAAAACTCTTTGTACCTGGTATTCTTTTTAAAAACGTCCCATCCTAAAACCTGTAGAACTTCACACTGCCAGAGCATCTTCTCGTACCTGTCGCTCTCAATCTGTTTAAGAGCGCGGAGAACATTGAGCTCCCGGATCTCCTTCATGGAATAGCCGATCTGCTTAAGCCTCAGAACCTGGTTATTCACCGTGTCGCAGAGCCGGGAATAGAACTCATTAACAGTCAGCTCACTCCCTGCTGTTTTTTTTTATCTCCAGCCGGTTCGTAGTTTAAAATAAACCGCGAAACAAAAAATATAATACTCTCCAGGTCTTCATACTGAATCATGCTTACCATGTGCCTTTTCGACCTGAAAGGCCTTCGCTTAGGCCATACGCCTGACTTATATAAACACTTCCAGACGATATTAAAAAAGAACTTATTCGGAACAATCAGAGATTCAACTTTCTTTTCAGCCCCGTACTTCTTTGCCATCTTCTGGAGTGTTTTATTATAGTTCTTTAAAAAACTGATAACGTCTTTATACCGCACGGTTGCAGCATACTCATTCCCTGCAATCCGTATGTATTTAACATAGCTCTCATCACCGGTGAGCACCGGCCCCACTGAGTAATCTTTTTGAAAAACTACAGAGAGCGTAATCACGCATATAATGAGAGCCAGAACTGAAACCCCTATTGATATAAATAACATTCAGTTACCCCTTACGCCGCCGCTTCGCAAATCCAGTAAGCAACATCACTTTTCAGCATGTTCTCTGCTGTTACAAACTTCACAGCAACACTGGCACCGGTTGCAGTAGCATTAGCCGACAGGGTAACTGTAGTCCCGCTTATGCCCGAAACAGTTGCACCCTGCGGGATTCCTGCTCCGTAAGCATACATACCGACCTCTATCCCCGTGGCAGATGCAACGGTTATATCATCATCAGCTGATGTAATGCCTGCAGTTGTGCTCACCTCACCGTAACATCTCCAGCTGAAGTTGTTATAAAGCGGATCTTCGTCCACAACAACATCACCCTTGAAATCAAGAGAAGCGTACTCTTTAGAACCCAGGGCAATCTTTACAGATTCAGGGGACGGAATAAGTTTCCTGATGCGGAGCTCCAGGTTCTTGCCGTTTAAGGTTTTCCCTTTAAGGATAACAGCAAGGTTCAGCTGTGTAGGCGGTTCAGATCCTATGTGGACATAGTTTTCGCCTGAACCGGCCTCAATTATAGCCTGCTGCAGGAGAGCAAGAATCTCAGGCTGGAGTTGTTTGAGTTTACACTCAAAAGTTCTTTTGACAGAAATAGCGGTTTTGGCAACAAGGGTCTCAGGGATCCCTGTTTTGAATTCCGCATACTCTTTATCAATGCTGAAACTCTTTTCGAGTTCCGCATAACCGAAAGGCTTAAACTCAGTCCACGCGGGATCTCCAAGCACCTTGATGTGCATCTCCGGATCATCAAGAAACAGAAAATCATCGTTTCTTGCAAAATTTGCCGGAGTAATATTGTACTCATTCGCCATTCTCAGAATGATTGAATTCGCAATCATTGATATAAATGCCGAGAATACTAATTTAATCAGTTTCATCTTTTTACCTTCCTATATTCTTAGTTAAAAATATCCTTGAACAAAACAAGCTTTACCTCTAAAGCAAGCTTGACGCTATTGTCCTTTTTAAGAGTGACAATCTCTGAATCTATATTCTCATCAAACGCAAGGCCCTGCACAATGCCTCCGAAAGTGGAATCAGCATTGATAAGACCGGTTAAATATTTTTTTAACCCCCATATCGATTCAGATCCTTTTAACACTTCCCTGAGAACCTTCTTGTCCTGGACAATAATCAGAGTGATATAATACTTCCCTCTTCTCGCTTTAGCGGGTTTAAATCCAGCAAGCGGAGTCTCAGACACCCTTGTTCCTACAACATCAATAAACGGTGTTTTGTTTGAGTGAATCATATCATCAAGCATCTCAGAGTAATCTATAACCCTGAACCTGTTTAACGTGTCAGCGGCTTTTAAATAAGTCACAACTCCGCTTAAAACATCTTCCATTATAAAGCCCTCGCAAGTATAGTCTTCACAATCCTTTTACCCATACCCCTTAAGAACTCCCTGGCCGAAATACCGACTCTCCTGTTGATCGTAAAACCTATAGAGTATACAGGAGCAATCCTCCAGACCATTCCTGTAGGGTAATACATTTTGATAGCATCATCAGAGGCCGCTCTCAGGAGCTCACCTTTATAAATACCGATGTTTGACGGCCTTCCTTCACTCGCTTTAACGGCTTTCCATGCATCAGAAATAGGCATCCACTTATTCGGGTTAGAAGCATCAAATTCATGCTTCATCTCCTGGATAACATCAGATTCAATTCCCCTGAAGAAGGGCTGCATATTAGAAGCCCGCGCGTCAATGTCCTCGACATACTTGACAGCGCTCTTCAGGGACCGCATCCCTGATGAAGGATTAAAGCGGAGTTCCATCAGTATCTTCCTATGCTGATATTGGACCGCTTGTTACGCCCGTAATAAGAATCAAGGTCAACGGAATAAAATTCTCTCTCAAATTCTGCCATATAGTTCTTTGCTGTCTGAATGTACTGTTCAGCGGTGTAAATCTTACCCGACTTTTCAACAGCCCTTGTTTTGGAGCCTGACAGATCCAGCGTCTCTTTATACATCTCTGTTTCATTTTTAAAAGCCCAGGACATCAAAAATTTACTTGCGATAAAATAGACTTCAGCAAAGAAGAGCCTTTTCTGATTGACTGTATAATTAGCAAAATCAACAGCCTGTACCGACTGATAATAAGCGGAACTTACGACTGGGAGTATATTGTTTAGATAAACCTCTTCAGAGATTATCTTTATATCGTCCTCCATCTGACTTTCAGCTGTTGTGGTTGTAGTTATAATATCCGGCTCTTCTCCCGAAGTGGTTATTATATCTTCGTACTTATATACTTCCGGGCTATCAAGAAGTCTTAATATATGTATAAGCGAATTGGTTTCATTTAAAAGCATCATTACACCTCATTAATCTGGTCTGTAAGCCCGGATATATTAAGCAGCTTATTGATTTTGTTTAATACTTCATCACTGCATCTTCTTATTGAGTGCCTGCAATGCCTTGCAATCTCCAGTGAGTGCTCAGCCCTTGCCTTGTCAATGCTCCAAATTCCCAGAACCCTTGCGGCAGATTCAGAGGTCGCAAGTAAAGACATCCCCCAGAGCTTTTTATTCATTATGTGAGCACATGCCTCATTCGGGTCCTCAACATGCCTGTGGTCCCTTAGATAGAATTCAACAACAGGCTCGTTCATATATTTGGCTGAATATTCAACCGCATCCCGGTCTACGTTCTTAAGGGTCTCCGATACACTCATCTCTGTGTACTCTTCGAGGGTGTAAGTTCTGAAACGCTCCACACCTTTATCATCAACCCACGACCTTGACTTAAGCACCTTCCCTTCTTTCAGCATCTTCTCAAGTTGCGGGAACTTTTTTAAGAGGTTCTTTTCGAACAGGATTTTCTCTGTCTCAATTGCTCCCTCAAACATACCCTGAGAAGCCATTTGCATCAGCTGGCGGTTTTTTAAAATCATCTCTCTCTGCAATTTACGGATATAGTTCAGGACATCAGCCCTGGTATTAGCCATAGCTCCCTCAATACGGGTATTAAACTGACTTATAAGATTATCAGTGAGCATCTTCTGTACTTTCGGTTTTCCATGGATAAGATCCACACATTTGCCTGCAACCATATCCGCAACAATCGCATAGTTAGCTTTAAGAGTCCGTTCATACACAGAGCTCGAAAAAACAAAGACGTTCTCCGCGTTCCGGACTTCACTGTTAAGCATTTCAGTGCTTATTGCTGTGTTTAAAATATCCTGAATCATTGTAGTGAGGTGTTTGTTCATCTTAGATACATAGTCACCCATGAACTGATTTATAATCTGTTCAACTTCATCAAATGAGGTTGCAGCTGCAATGATAGCTTCATAGCTCTTCCTGTCGCTTGCAGTGACCTCATATTTCTGAAACAGTGTCCTGTATGTATCTTTAATCATTTTTCAGATACAACCTTCACTGCATATTCAAAGGAAAAGCCCTTTGAAACGATCTCATCAATTCTTGCTTTTACCTCTTCATCATTAAGATCTACTGCAACAATAGGTTTATTTTCTTCAGCGAGTCTGAATCTTTTGTCTTTAAGAAGGGTTTCAATCTGACTTTCATCAGCCTCAATCTCAAACTCTTTCCCTTTTACTGTTTTAATAAGCTTAGGCATAATTAACTCCTTCAAACTTTATTAAGCGGGGAGTATTTCATCCCCGCCAGGTCTCAATTCATTTTAATTAAAGGTCCTCTACAATCCTCACAAGTCTCTTCTCATGAACGAGTTTGACGCCGAACAGAATGTCACACTGAACATTGAGTCCCAGGTTGCCGTCATGCCATACGCTCCATCTTATCGGGAGGCCTTTGAAATCAGAAATAGAAGACTTCACGCCTGTTCCTTCAGGTAGTACGCCGTAGCTTCTTGCAGCAAGTGCTATAGCGGAAGGCACAAAACAGAGAGCAGATTGAGTAGCATCAATGTTTATAACTACGTTATCCGCTACTGTTGACTCTTTAAGCCCGGGATAGAAGGTTATAGCAGTTGTATCGTCTGCTGTTGTTGTTACACCTGTTACCGTGTAGTAATCTGTTCCTGACCCTAAGTGAAAAATATCACCAGGCCTTATGGGATTGGAATCATCATTGAAAGCGTCAACAACCATTGAAGTAGCTCCGGCAGCATAACCGGATGCGTAATTAACAGCACCCGCAACGTCAGCCGGTGTATATTTTGCGATAGCGTTATTCAGGTAGAAATCAAATCCGAGTCTTCTTGTAACCCTGCCGTCCTTCATTACATCATCATCGCCTGATGTGCTTACTGACTGGAATGCATCTATTTTGCTTAATGCACCCATTACATCAGCCCCTGCAACGCACTTTCTGCCGATAAGAGGGACCTCGTTGTTCGAAAGAAGAGTCCCTGCGCTGACAATCAGATCCTCGGATATGCCTGCCATAGCATTTACGAAATACTTTGACTTGAGAGCTTCGATGTATATCAGCTTGTTTGTAGTGAGCAGAATTGACTTAGCCATCGGCTCACCATAAGACTGAATCAAATCATACGGGGAGAGACTGAGATCCTTTGCTGTGAGGTTGATAGTCTTTTTATAAGACTTATCAAGAGATACCTCCGCTTCAGTCTGTGTAATACCTGTAGCTGTTATAGTCCCGCCCGGAGTCCATGAATCAGCATCAGAGAAGTCCATTGCAAGAGGTACGTTAATTTTCTGCCCGTAATTCGCTATAGTTTTTTCAAAGTTCCTTGAAACAAGGTTCTGCAGGTTGTACTCACCCAGGAGAATCCCCTCAAAAGACTGAGCCCAGAATTCCGGGAAGAGATAATCCATACCGTTGTTTGACCACTTGACAACTGAATTCATAATCAGTGCTATGAGTCCATAAAGCGATAGTTTAAAAAGTTTCATGTTTTACCGTCCTTTTATAGTTTTAATCTGTTAAAGTGGGATTTAATCCCGCTTTCATAGCCGCCCTGTATTCGGCAGCGGCCTCTGATGAAGTATCAGCAACCTCAGACCTTTTGAACGTAGTTCTCATTGTCCTCTTCTGCTGTCCTCCGGCCTTCGTGCCAGCTCCCGGAATAAGGTTCGACCGTATAAGGTTTGAGTTCTGCGGATCGTGAAGGAAGTTTTTAACTGCTTCCTGGACAGTAAGTTTTGAACCGCCGCTTAAGAAGGCCAGCTCAATGCCGTCTTCTGTTTCAGCAAACTCATGTTTATATTCAGCTTTTAACAAGCTAATGACCTGTTTTGAATTGATTACATCATAGTTGCTTACTTCCCTGAAAAGCTCAGTGTCCATGAAGTAATTCTTGTACTTTGTAGAATAGCTATCAGCCTTGCTTTTATATTGCTCAATTTCTTCATTGCGCTTCTTCTCTGCAAGCTCCGCTTTCTCTTTGTCTGTCATCGTGGAGAGCTTCATCTCTTCAAGCTGAACAGAAAGAGCGTTAATCTGGTCCTGCTGAGTTTTGTGCTTCTCTTTCCACGTGTGAAGCTCTGATGCAGTCCGTCTGTTAATGCTTTCCACAAGCTCTTTCGGAAGCTTTGTTGATTTGCCGTTGTAAGAATATTCAACAAGTTCCTCTGCTGGAGGCTCTTTACCAGGTTCTCCTGGAGGAGGCTCTTTACCAGGTTCACCTTCAGCAAATCTCTGGAGTTCAATTCCTCCGCTTATTCCGTAATACTGCTCTAAAGTCTGTTTATTCATTAATATTTTCCTTTTTTAAGTCCGTGGACTGAGTGCCGGGTTTAGGGTCCGGTTTCCCTGAATTTATACTCTTAACAAGCCTGTCTATTTCCGCTGCGTCTTCATCCGGAAAAGTAAGCTTGATAGTTTCCCTGTATGCTTTTTCCTGAACATCCATTGAAGGTATAGCGAAAGCATTAAGTAAACGTTCCAGCTGCTTATCAATATCAGCCTTCTCGTATGTGAACTGGTATTCTATTTCATGCTTAATTTCTGCCTGCTCATACATCCCGCAAAACTCTACAATCTTGCGCTCGCACTCCTGCAGCTGAAGAGATAAAGATTTTAAGAACGCCTCAGTTTTTTCAAAATCAATAGACTTTGCAACTCCGCTCTCCCAGGAACCCTTTGATTCTTTTTTAAGCCCGAACTTTGCGAGGATCTCCTCAGAGAGGTGATTCATCATGTTTATAAACTTATCGATATCAATATCCGGACCTTCAAAAGAGGGCCTTTGAGTAGTAGCCTTAAACGGGACAACAGGAAGGTCCGCAATGCCGCCTGACTGAGGATCGAATGTGGTAGTGATAGCATCAAGATCCACCTGAGTCTCATAAGGAAATAAAAGAATCTGAAACGAAGATGAAGCCAGCACTTCAGAAGCCCAGGACGCAATATTAAATATAAGCCTTGATTTTAATACTATATCCTCAAAAGGAGAGTCACAGATGTAATCAGAATCATTGTCCCTGCAGTTTACAAAAGCAAAAGGAATCTTATCAAGTTCATGAAGGTTTTCTTCGACAAGTACATAAGTATCTTTACCGTCTTTAGTAATAATCTCTACGTCCTGATAATAAGTTTTAGTCCAGAGCCTTCTGATGTTTTTCTTTTGAGCTTCGATTGATGGGTCTGTTTTATCGATATACGAATTATCAAGGATAATCCAGAGAAGTTCACCGTTATCATCAACTTCAAAATCACAAATCTGCTCTGGAGCATAATAAACAACATAAGGATGCAGGTTGTTCTCCTGTCTTTGCGCTTCAGTTTCAACGCTTACTGCAGGAGAATCTACAAGTATGCCCACGGTTGACTTTAAACAGTTTGTAGCAACCATATTCATCAGTGACTGCAAAGACCGCCCTTTGAATATCGATTCTTTTATATAAGCGTACTTCTCATCAATCTCTCTTTTCGGAGGATTGGCGTAAACAAAGCCGATAAGCATATCAATAAGCATCTGCGTATGATTGGTATAATCAGCCCTTTCAAGCCTCTTCTGGAACCTCAGGTTATCTTCTACACGGTACTGAAAGAGATTATCCTTAGTGATAAAAGCCTTGCCTCCGGTGTAAGCATTATAAATCACTTTCCATACAGGGAGCTTGTCTTTAATCTTCTCGGATTGCCTGGTTGCAATGAGTTCAGCTTTCTCTTTCATACACGGTGCCTGTATCTCATTCTTAGATTATTTATAGCATCAGCTGAAGAGTCCGGAGTGTACTGTCTGTTGTAGCTGATACCCGTTGTGCTTATACGCGGGACAATAACGCTGTTTCTTAAGTGAGTGAAAAACGCATATCTTAAGGCATCCATGCAGTCATCATTCATCTTAATCGGGACCTCTTTGACGGTACTCCCCTGATCCCAGATGTATGAATCAAATTCTCTTAATGTATAATGACAATTCTGAGAGACCACAAGCCGGCCTGCATTAACAAGGCCTTTCACAAACATAATCCCCTCAAAGACCTCTTTTTCAGCAGACACAGCAGGAAGCCCCGCATTCTGAAGGTCTCTTATAATCTCAGGCCTTGCACCGTCACAGTAGATAGTCGAGAATTTATAATGCTTATGAGACTCTTTCACGGTCGTAATAATATCAGCGGTTGACATCTGCCGTTTGTATATCTCATCAATTACATAATATTTCGGGTCACGAAGCCCGACAACAACAAGGGCTGTAGGGTGATCGAATCCAAAGTCAAGGCCTGCTATAGTATCATCATAAGTCTCAGGGAGAGTTGTGTGTTCAACCCTTTGAGCCATAGGGAGGTTGTAAATAACACCCTCTAAAGCTCCCCAGATACCTTCAACCATTCTTGAATAATACTCAGGGTTGCTGATTTTAAGTGATTCAAGGTCTGCCAGGTATGCTGCAGGAAGAAAAGGATTATCCCGGCTTACTGATGTTACTACCCTGCTCCCCTCAATAGGTGTTTCAAAAAACTCCCTGTAAACCCAGTTAGTAAAAGCCCCGGGGTTTGTGGCCCCGAATAGAGAGTGCATCACACCCTTCTGTCTTAACCTGGTACGGAGCATCTTGAATATCTCATGCTTAACATCAGTCATCTCTTCAATACCGATAAAACCCAGATTTAAAGACTTGAATTTATTTGCATCGTCAAAAGGCCTGAATAATACAGTGCTGCCGTTTTTAAATATATAAGTGCTTGTAGCTTTATTATGTGATTTGATAAGCTGCTGAGGGACCAGGTGCTCAAACTCTGACATAGTAGTGTCCCTGAGGAGAGGCATAGTCTGAGCCCCGAGAAGCCCTTTAATACCAGGGAATTCAAGACAAAGCCTTAACGATCGCAACACCAGGGAATATGTTTTCCCTGAGCCCACTCCTCCGGAGTTAAGCAGATAACGGGCATTAGAATTAACGAATGCAGACTGATGCGGATCAATCAGTGTGAATTTGACTGTCGCCATAATCAACACCGCCAGAATCAGGAAATATAGTTTTTTCATTCACGCTTACTCCGTCTCTTCGTCTTCTATTTCGCCTTTTGTTTTATTCTCGAAAACAACTACCAGCTCACCGTCTTCACCGGTGCCCCCGATCTTGTTAACTATAAGCCCCTGGAGCTTGTTAAGCTCTGCAAGGATCTTCACCTGGTTGTTCATATCCTTTTCAGTTTCACACCTGAGGAGGGCCTGCTCCAGTCTTGCTACTGCGAGACCGTAATTAAGGTCACGGTCCTTTTTGCTCTCCTCTTTGAGCTCGTTATCAATAGCCGCAAAGTATTTATAAACGCTTTTCGGAGCGAGACAGAACCTGAGAGCGCAATACTCAATGATAGCCGGGCGGGAAACGCCTGCAATAAGGAGCCTCCGGATAGTCTTAATCCTGAGCTCCTTCTCTGCTTTGGTTGCCTTACGGGGTGCGATAATATTCTCATCGTTATCAAAGAGATACCCCTGGACATATCCTTCACCGAGCAGTTTGTCATATTTCTTAGCTTCAAATTCCTTCATCATAGTTTTTGCCGTATAAATAAAAAAGCCCGTACCTCAACCGAGATACGGGCCTTATAACAGTCTGATTAACAGGTTTATAAAGAATCCGCTTCTTATGCGTTCAATTCGACAGGCCTTGTGAGCAGTCTGCAAAGCAGGTCTCACTGGATTCTGTCAGGATGTTTTACTTATCAGAGCAGTTTTTAATTGTTCTTATTCCTCCCTGGTTAAAAACAATAGTCAGATGCAGTTCACCAGTAAATTTAAGCTTCCTGAACTTATTTATAATATCTAATAACCTATCCATCACTC
>DINC01000370.1:26353-26532 GCA_002425885.1 Spirochaetia bacterium UBA5550
GTCAATATATATTTATTATGTCTCATTAATTCTTAAACATTCTCCCCTGTATCAACTACAAAGCCGCTCTTTAAACATCCGGGGCATTCAAGCTGAATAAGCCTTGTCTCAAGTGGAGCCCAACTTAAAAAGCGTGTTTTGCAATTAATACAGATGCACTCCCTTGTTCTGCCGGGTCT
>DINC01000370.1:26573-32243 GCA_002425885.1 Spirochaetia bacterium UBA5550
ACTTTGGACGGCATCCCCCTTCAACTCCTCCCGTATAGCTTCAAGCAGCTTTTTATGCTTTCTTTCAAACTTCTTCTGCTCCCTTATCCAGTTGATTGCAGAGGGAATATGCTTAAGGATTCTCTCCTCTGTTTTCTTTGTTGTATCAGGGAGATATATCTTAATAACGTCCTGATTATTTTCTCTTGTGAATGTGAATCTCATTTTGCCTCTCAAAATAAAGTCTGTTCAATCTCTATCTCAAAAGAGCTNNCAGAGTTTATAAATATCATGTCCTTTATATTTTTCTCTAATCGCAGACCATTCCCGGTTATACTGTTCCGGTGTTTTATTCATCTTGCTATTCCAGTAATGTGTAAACTGGTTCGCAATGCTGTTATACATTACTGATTCACAGCTTTCCGGATTACGGCTCAATCTGCAGGCTGATTTTCCGTAATATCTATCAAGGGCAGTACAGCGTTCACATTTGCACATCAGAACAGCCTCATCTGTCGTGTTTCAGACGGTAATTCAATAATATAATCTTCAGATTTAGATGATATCATAACCTTCTCATTCATACTATCAATACAGGTGAAGCNNAACGGATTTGAAAACATAGCATCAATATGTTCATCGGTATAATCAGCTTTATAAATGCTTTTAGCAGTCTCTCTGATGAAAGAGTAAGCCTGCTCTTTAGTTATCTCAATATCACCTTTGAAGTATTGCATTATTCTTCTATTTCGCTAAACCTTTTAATTAGTCTTCTCATACGCAATCTTTCGCATAAAAGCAGTTAGATGAAATTTGGCGGCCTTTATACCGCTTCAAACAACTTGCCCTGCGCCCGAACTTGTTCAAGTCTATTGCAAGCCGCTAAATAATATCCTTCATCAATTTCAAACCCACAAAACTCAAAACCTTCTTCCCAACACGCTACAAGGCTGGACGCAGAACCAGCATGAGTATCAAGAATCTTATCGCCAGATGCAGCATATTGTTGTAAAAGCCACCGATACAAATTAACCGGTTTTTGAAACGGATGAATTTTAATAATCCCTGTTTCAGTTTGCTTTTTCCCACCGTCCCACTGATGATAAAACTTCCTGCAGGGAATATTAAAACTGTGCCATGCTATTTCACATTCGCTCATATGAGTCTTTTCCCAGTTACGACCCTTATCCCAAATTATTAAATGATTACTTGGCCACAAGTTTTGGTAATAATTAGCACCCCATATAATTTGATTCTTTGATACTCGCATCAGCTGCTGAAAATACTCTTCATCCGGTATTTCATTATTCTTATAAGATGATCTGTGATAATAAAATTGATCAGATTTTTGCTTTGCCCATATTTCATCTATCCCGTATGGAGGGTCCACAATAGCAAGATCAAAGAATTTATCAGGAAAACATTCCATCCCTTTCTTGCAATCCATCAAATTTATTTTATTCATTAACTCGTTCATAATTTTTCGTTCGCCTCCCGCCAAACTTCATCTAACAGTAGTTACACGCTTCACTCCCTGGCGGTCGTNNGTCGTTCGGGCTACGCCACATTGCACATAAGGCCGTGCAACGTCGTGTAACAAGCGCGTTATACACAATGCCATTCACCCCTCACAAACAATAACGGCCTTGACCGGATCTATACTCTTATAGCAGGAGCAATCCTGACAACCTGAGACCGGCCTGTCTTTGCCGTAGCGGGGACACTCAACAAACTTAATGCGCCCCTTAGTCTTAATCTTATTTTTTGACAGTTGTTTGTTCATGCTACGCCTCCAGGAGCTTAATCCATCTGTCGCATTTATATATTATCATAGCCGCGAAATTAGCACAATCTGCCGCCTCTTTTCTGACTTCTTCAAGCGCAATTATTAACTTTATCTTTTCTTCCTGATTACTCATGCTGAAATTTGATTTTTTTGCCTTAAAGAAAACTTCTTTAAGCTCAGATAATTCATCTTCAATTCTATGAATTGCATATTCTATATCAATGCTGTCAAAACCACTTTTGTGTTCATTCTCTCTTAATTTCTCCAGCATAGCAGTTGTTGCTGATGTTAAGAGCCCGTTGTAATCTCTGCTCATTGATAATACCTGTCCCTGTTATTTACCCCCGGGAGAGTCGCAAGGAAAAAGAGAGCAAACAGTATTGTAATTATGATTGTTGACATTAAACCCTCCTGAATTCTATAACCCACACCCAGGGATTCAGATCCCAGGAGCCGGGGCCGTTGATTGAGTTCCATAACTCATGAAAGCAATCATAATAAGGATGTCTATCATTTGGATCTGTTCCGCGTCCGAAAAAGGGTTGCACTCCTTCCTTTTTTGCATCCTTCTCACTTATATCCTGCAACCGTTCAACCCTGATGTTGACGATTTCAAGGTTTATGCGGGAGGCCCAGCGGGGCATGAATATTGAAGGTCGCCATTTACCTCTTCCGTTCATAATTTCATAACCATGATTAGTCTCGAAGCCTGATTTTACGAAAACACTGTTTCGGACGTTATCAGGCTGCGGCTTTATCACCCGTCTTGTCTGAGTTTTACGGCCCTCAAGAATAGCCCTCACCATTTCACCGCTGAATAATATCGGACGTTCTTTCACCTCAAACACCCCTCTTTTAGAAGATTCTCAATGCTAATCATACTGGGGCATCCGGCAGCAAGCCAGTAGCACATAATTACTACATACCGCCTGTTATACTTCTCCGAGAGCATCAGCATGTGCTCCCATTCATAACTCGATTCCATGACTACCTCCATATCACTATCATACTGGGAAACGGTGCTGCATTGCTTGAGCCGCCGAACTTTAGCCGTCCCTGGATAAATTGAACATCAGCTTGTCTGTATATAAAATTATGAAACCAGTACGTGTCTGTTCTTGCAGGGAGGAGCCCCACAACCGTGCATCGCTTCAGCAGTGAAGCCTCCCTGTATGCTTTCATTACCCAGTCACTGATGCCGGGGATGTATTCCGTGTTATGATATCCCCGCTTTTCACAGATTTTCTTTTTACAATTCGGTTTGCAGGGATGCTCTGGCTCTCCGTAAGGTGGATTCATCCAGCAGACACCGCTCCACTCCTGTTTAAGTCCGTCGATTTCAGGAGTGAAAAACTTTTTGCACTTTGCATTCTCGGGGAGAGCGCATACATCAAGCGTAAAGCCGAACTTTGCATCCTGACTCTTAAAGAAGTCCGGGGGAGTTGACCATATCACGCTTTTTGAGCTGTAATGCACCGGGTTCATTCTCTCTCCCTCGCTTTAATAGCCCCGATCTTAACACCGTACTCTTCAACAAGTTCCCGGACGAACTGGTATTCAGGCTTGCGCACCTTGCTTTTTATGTTTTCCATAACTACGCGGAAATCTTCTTTCTCTTCGAGAGTCGGAAAGGATAACCCTACTCCGTATCTTCTCTTTTGAGTAAATCCGTTTACAGAATTCTTAGGCATCTCTCCTCCTGAAATAATGAAATAGTATATACAGACAGAATGCCAGCACCACGGCAGCTATTCCGCCCAGGGTGATGCCGAAACCCATGACAAAGCCCTCTAACACGGTCCAGTGCATTACACCCTCCTGTGCTTTTCGATAAGCATATCAAAGGCCCGGTCTGATATCTGTCCGGTTCTGTAACCTATAATAGCAGCGAGGAGCTCGTTTTTATCCTGTTCAAGCTGCTCGACAAATTTCTGTGAATATATCATCTCTTCAAGAGTCTGATTCAGATCTGTCAAGAGCTGGTTTTTGTCTTCAAGGTCTTCAACTCTGACTCTCAACTCAGTAACATAATCTAAAGCAACGTCAGTTGGAACATTTACATATCCCTCTTTTGTGTGATTAAAAAATCTGTCACAGGCTTTTTCCAGCTCTTCAGTGTTTACCTTTTTGTTGACATCAACAATTTGGTCACTCATCGCTTCTCCTCCCTGAACGAAACTAAAAACAGCGCATTACAGGCCAGGTGAGCAAGGTGAGAGAGCCCGTCCTCCGGATCTAAATCTTCACCCCTTTTGTATGCTGCAAGGTGCCTGATTAACGCCGCTTCATATCGCTCTACTTTATCCGGTACTGTTTTCCAGCCGTTTGGTGAATACTTCTTTGCTCCAGCCGTGAGGACCTTTGCAACCTCTTCCAGTGCGTCCCAGGGGAGGAGGTTCATCTGGAGCTTTTCAGAATCGTCTTTTCTGCCGGAGGGCTCGACCTTGGCAACGGGGTATTTGACTTTCTTCATCGGGATAACAGCCCGTGTGTCGGCCTCATAAGTCTCACCTTCATAGGGTTCATCTTTCAGGGGGACGCAGTTCTCACAGAGCCATCTTTGAGCATTCAGTTCTCTTATCCATTTCTGAGTGAGGCCTGCTTTACCTACCGGATCTTTGCATCTCCAGCACTTTGCAACTGCTGACTTTGTTTTCTCAGGCTTTGCCTCAGTTTTCGGCTTGCGGAGCTGGAGGCTCTTGCGTGCTGCTGCAATAACAGGGTTCTCCTGTTGTCCGTTGTCGGTTTTTGGAAATACTAAGTCTTTGCTCATTTCCCCTATTCCCCCTTATATAAAATTAAGATTCTGCTGATTATCCGGTTCCGGTTCCAGCGCCCTGCTGTTCTGCGTGAATGCCTGGTTAACCATGTCAACAGTGCGGGTTACTCTTCCGCACATCTCCTCTTCCTCTGCTCCGTACATCTGTTTATATTTTTTAATTCTTTGCTCCATGTGCTTCTTAACTGATTGCAGATTAATCGGGATGCCCTCGCGGAAAGTTTCAAGCACCTTCCTCATGTAAGTGGCTTTCTCATCCTGTGAGAATTGTTTATCAGGGACTTCATTGATAAGCCGCCAGGTGTAATAAAATTCATCAAAATATGCGAGTATATCAATCTCTGATGCCCGGAGTTCCCTGATGTCCTGCTCTCTCCTTATGTCCTTAACCTCATCAATGATGCGCTCCCACCCTGCGTTCTTTTTGAGGTCTTCAAGTTTTGAGTTGCCGACTTTCTGCGCTTTGTGAAAACGCTCCCCTTTTTCATACCAGAGCTTTTTAACTGTCTTCACCATAGGGAAGGTTGCGCACTCCTCCTGGATGATATTATAAAGCTTATCAAGCTCAATATCGTTGAAGTTCTCACGCCTTATCCATGCCTTTAAGCCGTCAATGAGTTCAGCTGATACCTCATCAGTTGACTTGAAGTAGCTGAGAAGCCTTGATACAAATTCCTCCGCACTGCTTATCATGCCGATACCTCCGTCTGACGTTTGAGTATATAATCAAAGTCTGCCTGTGAGATAGTTCCCCCACGCAGCAGGTACTTGAGTTTATCAACATCATAACCGCCGTAGTTGTCCCAGATGACATCCTCAGCGGTGCGGTGTTTCTGTGCCTCCTGCTTCTGCATCTTTACAGGTGCCTGAAAGCAGAGTATGCGGTTGTAGTGAGAGTTGAACGCTGAGGGAGTGAAAGCCTGCTGATTCCAGAAGTCATCTTCAAGCTTTGTAATCATCCAGTAGGATTTACGGGTTAACTTTATAAATGATTCAGGGTCTTTTGAATAGCGGGATTCAAGGCTCTTAATATGCTTTGATTCTTTGCCATCTTTGTAGTAAGGCTGTCCGGTGAGCTTCTCACTCCCTGCCTGGAATATTTTATCAATCTCTGAAAAGGCGGAGG
>DINC01000181.1:0-2597 GCA_002425885.1 Spirochaetia bacterium UBA5550
ATTGCAATACTCACACAGTCTGGGGGTGCGGGGGGAAAAGTGCGGTGGAGCCGGAAAGTTTATGAGGCATCAATCCTTATATAAACAGCGGCTTCCCTTTAGTTGCCATGTGTTCCGCCATTCTCTGAGAATTCTCTGTTTTCCAGAGTTCAACAAAATTCTCTCTTTCAAGTGACAGCATGTAATCTTCAGATATCTCTTCGCCTTTATATGCAGAGCCCCCTGAAATTACATAAGCCACTCTTCTTACTATTGTGGATATGTGAGGAGCAATCTTATACCCTGCCAGCATATCGGGAATGTTGGCGTCGATTGCACCCATTGCATCCTGACCGAAAACTTTTATAGGAAGATTTGCCGGAGGTGTGTAACCATCTTCAACCATCCGGAGTACTTCTTTCTTTGCTTCTCCGATGAGGTAGTCCCTGTTGAATACTATCCTGTCCTGCGGTCTCAGGAAACCTTTATTTCTTGCCTCCTGTGCCGAACCTGTGGGCATCGGCATTGCTATTGTCTGGAATGCCTGCAGGAACACAGAGAGCCAGTCAGTTGGAGTTACAGCCTGCTCGCTCAGTCTTCTCCACATCTGAACGCATCCGCCACCTGCCGGAAGGAGTCCTGCTCCAACTTCAACAAGAGCCATATAAAGTTCGTTATGAGCAACAATCTTATCTGCCCAGAGACACGCCTCACAGCCGCCGCCGAGAGCAAGGCCGAATGGTGCAGCAACAACCGGGAATGGAGCGTATTTCACCATCTTCATACCAGAATGAACATCAGCTATGAAATTATTGATACCGGCAAAATCACCTTTCTTCGCCAGGGCAAGCATGAACTTTAAATCACCCCCTGCGCTGAATGCCGGAGGCATCCCTGTTGCTTCGTTTCCATTGATCATACCTGCGCCGTTCTTCCTGACAAACTCTATTGCCTTTGGAAGAGTATTAACTATTTCACCGTTACCGGCATTCATCTTTGTATGATACTCAAAGCAGAAAACTCCGTCCCCTATGTCAACAAGTGAACATGAAGGATTATCAATAACAATCTTCGATTTATCAGCCTTGATGTTTGCGAGGAAAACCATGTTGGGGCTGTACGGGATATCTTTATATGAGCTTGAAGCAAAATCCCAATACTGTTTTTTCCCGTTCTGGATTCTATAGAATGTGGAAGCACCTTTATCAATCATGGTTTTAATTACAGCAGGAACCTGGTACCCTGATTTTTCAATTCCCGCGAGGGATTCCTTAACACCGATTGCATCCCACATTTCGAAGGGGCCGTACTGGTAGGCATATCCCCACTTCATTGCATTATCTATCTCAACAAGAGTATCGCAGATTTCAGGAACCCTGTTAGCTGAATATACCATCTGGCATGATAAAAGCCTCATGGCGAATTCACTGTTGTTGAATATATATTTAATTTTTTCAGGAATTGTTTTAAAATCTTTTGTTGCTTCAACTACAGGGTATGTTGCCTTTGTGTCATAGTCAACATGCTGAAGTGTTTTGATATCTATAACTTTTTTGAACTTCTTGCCGTCAGCTCCGCGTCCTGAAAGGTAGAAGCCCCCTATACCTTTAGCCTTGTTGCCGAACATCCCCTTTGCCATCATATCCTTAAAGAATTTCGGAAGCTTATATTTATCCCTGAACTCATCATTAACAAGCAGCTGATATGAATTGTCTGCAATATGGTCTGTTGTGTCAGCACCCACAAAGTCTGTAAGGCCGAATATACCTGTTCCAGGTATACCCATGGGCTTGGAGAATATGGCATCTGCTTCAGGAATTGACGCGTAGCCTTTTTCAATAAGAACCAGGGCTTCGCAGATAGAGATCATCCCTATCCTGTTGCCGATAAAGTTAGGAGTATCTTTACCCCATACAACACCTTTGCCAAGTGTCTGCTCACCCCATTTAGATATGAAGTCACAAACCTCTTTTGATGTGTCCGGGCCTGCAACGCACTCAAGAATTTTCATGTAACGTACAGGATTAAAGAAGTGAAGTATAAGAAAATTCTTTTTGAAAGCGGCACTTCTACCCTCCGCCATCTGCGCAATGGGGAGACCTGATGTGTTTGATGCAATTATTGCATCAGGTTTCATTATTTTTTCAAGCCTTCCGAAAAGATCCTGTTTAATTTTGAGATTTTCAACGACGACTTCGAAGATAAGATCGCAATCTTTCAGTTTGTCAAAATCATCTGTAAGGTTACCTGTCTCAATAAGAGAAAGGTCATGCTTTTTGTCCATGAATGCAGCGGGTCTTGCCTTAATCTGAGCGTCAAGGCCGGCCTGAACGATTCTGTTTCTTGCGGCCTTATTATTCTTCTCTTCATCTGTGAGATCGAAAGGAACAATGTCCAGCAGCAGAGTCTTAATACCGGCGCTTGCACATAGGGCTGCAATACCTCCGCCCATTATACCTGAACCGATAACAGCAACCTTCTCAATCCTTCGTGTCATAAAAGCCTCCTGTTTTGTTTATACCCGCAGTATGTATATATTTCATCCCCGGGTGAACTATATAACGCATTTAATCGTTATCATAAACTAATTGAACATTCATTTAATTAAACCCTGACAT
>DINC01000181.1:2606-4812 GCA_002425885.1 Spirochaetia bacterium UBA5550
GGTTTACCGCAGGTAATACCGGCATCTCACAGGATGAGTTCATAGAATATATTGCATGAGATACCGGCATTACGTTTCACTACAGCCGGTATGACGATTGTTGAAGACAGCCCTTATTAAAGTATTCAAATTCAGGCATTGACTGCTTAACAACATATACACAACAGGGGAGGAACAACATGGCGGAAAAATTTTTCAGTGAAAAAAATCTTAGATTTACTCTTTATGATGTCCATAATGTAGAATCACTGCTGAAACACGAAAGGTTCAGCGATTATAATAAAGAAAGTTTCGACATGGTGCTTGATACAGCAAAAAACATAGCCGCAAATTTCATGTACCCTCTCTATTCTGAAATGGATAAGAACCCCCCTGAATATACAGGCTCAACAATAAAGGTAAACACGGCAGTGAAGGAATATATGCTCACATCAGGCGAAGGGGGGTGGATAAACGCCACATTCCCCCCTGAACATGGCGGGCAGCAGATGCCTCTTTCGCTTTTCAACGCGTGTATGTTTATATTTGCTTCGGCAAACTACTCTTTAAGCGTTTACCCCGGTCTCACATCGGGAGCCGCAAGCCTTATATACAATTACGGCACAGAGGAACTTCAGAAAAAATATGCTGAAGTTATGGTTACCGGCAGATGGCAGGGGACAATGGCTCTAACAGAGCCTGAAGCAGGGAGTTCCTTAAGTGATGTGAAAACCTCTGCAGCACCCACAGATAAAGGATACTACCTTATAAACGGAGCCAAGACATTTATCTCCGCAGGAGATCACGACAATGCTGAAAATATCATTCACCTGATGCTTGCAAGGGTAAAGGGGGCCCCTGCGGGAGTTAAAGGGCTCTCTCTCTTTGTTGTTCCCAAATACAGGCTCACAGAATCAGGAGCCCTTGAATTCAATGATGTAAACTGCGCGGGATGCTATCATAAAATGGGATACCGCGGCGCACCCATAGCACAGCTCAGCATGGGTGAATCTGACGATTGCCGTGGATACCTTGTGGGGGAAGAGAACATGGGGCTCACATACATGTTCCTCATGATGAATGAGGCCCGGATAAATGTAGGTCTTGGCGCTGCAGCCATTGCCTCCGCAGCATACTACTCTGCACTTGAATACACAAAAGAGAGAACACAGGGGAGAAACAGTCTGGAGAAAGATCCTTTAAAACCTCAGATCCCCATTATAGAACATGCTGACATAAAGAGAATGCTCCTTCAGCAGAGGGCGATAGTTGAAGGCTCACTCTCCCTTATGGTTTACGCAGGGAAGCTTGTTGATTTAAGCCGTATCTCATCCGGTGAAGAGAAGGAGCATTATGAGCTTCTGCTCGATCTCCTGACACCCATAGTGAAGACCTACCCTTCCGAAATGGGTATTGTATCAACAAGTCTTGCTATACAGTGTCTGGGCGGTTATGGATACAGCTCTGAATTCCCTGTTGAACAATATATGAGGGATGCAAGAATTCACCCCATACATGAAGGCACAACAGGCATCCAGGGGATGGATCTTCTGGGACGTAAAGTAACCATGAAAAAAGGGGCAGCTGTAAAGATATATCTCGACGAGATAAAAAAGACAACTGATGAAGCGGCTCTATACAGCGATCTGAAACTGTACGCGTCACAGCTGAATGATGCAGTTACTTTATGGAAAACAGTAACAAACGGGCTTCTGGGCATAGCGGCAAAAGGGGAAATTGACCTCTTCCTTGCTGACGCGACTCTTTACCTGGAATTTTCAGGAATAATCTGCCTTGCGTGGCAGTGGCTCATACAGGGGATAGCTGTTCTTAAAATGATCCAGAATTCTCCGTCAGGGAGTGACCTGAATTTTGCCGAAGGAAAACTATTAACCATGCGGTACTTCTTCGAGTATGAACTGCCGAAAATACATGGACTTTCAATACGCCTTAAAAATGCTGACGGCCTCACACTTAAAATGAAACCGGAATTCTTCGAGGATTGATATATTATGCAGGAGCAAAAACCTCCTGCGGAAATCTGTTGATTTAAGTCCCGGGGAACTGCTCCGGGATTTTTTTATAATAAACTTTTATTTCTTGACCGGAGTGGTAAGAGCATTTTTAAATCTTAAACTATTAATGTTGAATATTTTGCTCATCCCGTTTTGTTAAAAAGAATGAAGAACAATTACCGATCTTACTACGGTCGCACAGGAGAGTCGGT
>DINC01000181.1:4849-5492 GCA_002425885.1 Spirochaetia bacterium UBA5550
GGGGATTTAGGGGGCTTTCCCAGCAATCCGGGATGACACAGATCTTTTATTATAAGATTTCTCACCTGAAAATTCGGCAGGATTCGAAAGAATAAAATAAATTTAACTATAAAATATCAGTGAAACATAGAGACCAATGAAAAAAAGACAGAACGCTGAACTTCGCAAACCGGATATACTTAAACATTACTACCAGGTTATCCTTAAAGAGGGGATCGAGGGAGCTTCCATAGCAAAAGTTGCTAAACGGATGAAGATAAACCCCAGTCTCATTATCCACTATTTCATCAGTAAAGATAATATGACAGTTGCCCTTGTTGATTACATGAGTAAAATATACAACCGCCTCTTCATGGAGATGAAGATAGAGACAGATGATCCGCAGAAAAGACTCGACCGCCTTGTTGAGATATTCTGCAGTGATGAATGGTATAATAACACAGATATATCAGGGGACTTTTCAATCTTCTCCATAAGTTTCAGAAACAAAAAAGTTTTTAAACATGTACAGAATATGTACCTCGACTTTATAAAGCTGATACAGAAGGAACTGGAAATCGCAGTTTCAACAGGTAAAGTAAAGATCAGCAACCCCCGGAGAACAGCGGAACTTATTGTTTCAGCGCTGGAAGGGTACAGACAC
>DINC01000307.1:0-10618 GCA_002425885.1 Spirochaetia bacterium UBA5550
TGTTAATAATATCTTGATGTATGTATAAAAAACCAAAGAAATGCAAGCGCTTTTTATTATGTCTCACTCTTCGACATATGGATAAAGAATACATAGCCAGGATCTGAATTCATAATGCCCTATATCCTATGTCCTTCCTGTGAAAAGCTCCGTCAAATTGTATTCGATCAATTTCAGCGTAAATTTTATCTTTTGCCTGTCGTAGTGTATCTCCGAATGCTGTTACGTTAAGTACCCGGCCGCCTGAAGTAATTACATCTCCATCTTTTCTGTCTGTACCTGCATGGAAGACCATTATCCTGTCAGAAACTTTATCAAGGCCTGATATAACTTTCCCTTTCTCATAGCTTCCGGGATAACCACCTGCTGCAACAACCACTGTCATTGCATGCGCCTTTTTAAATTTCAGATCTATATCTTTAAGCTTCCCGTCAACAGAGGCTTTAAGGAGATCTCCAAGCTTTATATCAAGAAGAGGAAGTATAACCTGCGTTTCAGGATCTCCGAATCTTGCGTTAAACTCAAGCACCTTGATCCCCTCATTAGTAATCATCACTCCCGCATAGAGAATACCTTTGAATGGATTCCCCTCTTTTCTCATGCCGTCAATTACAGGCTGAAGAACCTGCGTACGGATAAACTCGATCCTCTCCGGAGTTGCCACAGGCGCAGGAGCGTATGCGCCCATCCCGCCGGTGTTGGGCCCTTTATCTCCGTCAAAAACTCTCTTGTGGTCCTGTGCGGCAACAAGAGGCAGCACAGTGAACCCGTCAGATATTCCGAGAACAGAGGCCTCCTCTCCATCAAGAAATTCCTCAACATAAACACGGCTGTCATCTTTCACATTCTCATTTATGAATGCAATTGCCTCTTCCCTGCTCTCAGGGATACCTACACCCTTCCCTGCTGCAAGGCCGTCCAACTTTATAACTATCGGATATTTATCCTGTTTGTTGACAAACTCAGTTATTCCGGTTTTCCCTGTAAAATCCCAGTGGCCGGCTGTTGGCACACCGTAAGTCTCCATAATCCTCTTTGCGAAGAGTTTGCTCCCTTCAATCATTGCCGCTTTTCCGGATGGGCCGAAACATGGAATCCCCTTCCCTTCAAAAAAATCTACAATCCCCGCAACAAGGGGAACTTCCGGGCCCACAACAACCATATCAATAGATTTCTCTTTGCAGAAACTGTGGAGCCCTTCAAAATCATCAGCCTTTATATTCACCCTGAACTTATCATCAATACCGCCATTCCCCGGCGCAACATAAACCTCTGAGGCGCTTCCGTCATTTATCAATCTCCAGGCAATGGCGTGTTCCCTTCCCCCAGATCCAACTACAAGGTATTTCATTCTGTTCTCCATATATAGTTATTCATTATTTTCATTTTTAAAAACGGACAATACCGTCATTGCGAACGACCACCAGAGAGTGAAGCAATCTGTTTCTGATAGAGATAACATCTTTAAAAAAATAAAATCCAATCACCTGTTGTCATTCTCACCCGCTTCAATTCTCCGGGTGAGAAGTCTTTATAACTCACTCACGGCAGTACTTCACCAAAGCGTCATAATTAATATTGCTGAACTGCTTAAAAAACTCTGAGAGTTTTACAGTAATTATTTTCACTCCCCCATGCACCTCTGACTCAATATTCAGCGGAAGCACAGGGTCATGGAGAGATAACCGCAGCAGGAACCACCCCTTTTCATCTGCTGAAGCAGATGATATCCTCAGCCCCTCATGGTTAACCGGTGCGGGGGTCCATCCATCAATATTCTGTATAAACGATTTCAGCCCATTAATAATCTTCTCACCCTGAGCAGCAAAATCTTCATCAAGGAGCTTAACACGAAACTCTTTCTCTTCAACAGGCTGCTTCAGCCCCTCAAGCATTGAAAGGAGCCCTGCGTTTTTCTCAAGCCTGAGCCGCGCTGCGAAGATCAGAATCTTTGCCACAAGGTACGCGCCGTCATCAAGAAAATAATTCTCCTTCATTGCACCGTGTCCTGAAGTCTCAATTGCAAGGTGACACTCTTCGCCTGTATTGTTGAGCCTCACAGCTTCATTGATTACATTTTTATATCCCCTCTTAAAGCGGAGGTGTTTCCCGCCAAGTTTCTTCTCTATAAAATCAGTGAGCCCGTCAGATGTTACAGAATCAGTCACTATTGTTGTGCCGGGATGCTCCTCAAGAACAATTGCAGCAATAAGAGCTATAAGCGTATTCCTGTTTATTATCTCACCTGTACTGTCAACAACAGCAGCCCTGTCAACGTCAGTATCAAAAATTATCCCCAGGTCAGCGTTAGAATTAATCACAGCTTTCTGTATAGATTGCATTGCTTCATCATTTTCAGGATTCGGCTCATGATTCGGGAACATGCCGTCAGGCTCAAGGAACTGGCTCCCCGTAGAATCTGCGCCCAAAGGAGCGAGAACTTTATCAACAAAGAATCCCCCTGCGCCGTTTCCCGCATCAACTATTATCTTCATTCCTGAAAGGGGCTTTTCGTAGTCTTTACAGCTTTTGATGCCGCTCTTTATTTTCTCAACGAAAAGAGATGCATATCTCTCCATAAGGGGGAGCTTATCACCTTCTGAAGATAAAATTTTTACAGGAGGAGTAAGTTCAGATGCTGTTTTAAGTATAGCTGAGATATCTGCTTTTTCAAGTCCCCCTTCTGATACAAAAAATTTAAACCCGTTGCGGTTAAACGGCAGATGGCTTGCGGTTATCATTACCGCTCCGCTGCATTTAAACTCATCTAAAATTGTACTCATAAACATTGCAGGNNAAGGCCGCAATCAGCAAATGATGCCCCGGAAGATGTAATTCCGTGTGCAAGCCCCTCTTTCAAAGAAGGGCCGGTTATCCTTGAATCCATCCCGATGGATATTTTTAAATCTGAAATTGCCACCCCTTTTCTTTCAGAGAGCCACTTCACAAACGCAGCGCCGATACATGATGCAGTTTCAGGAGTAAGATTAACCTTCTCATCCCCCCTTTCAATTGCCACTCCCCTTATATCTGATCCGTTTTGAAGTTTTTTCCAGTCAATACTCACATTAAGGCTCCTGAATTTTTTCAGAATCTAACAGTTTATCCGGTATACTGTCAATGAATTTAATGAGACGGAATCCGGTAAAAAATAGTGAACAGACTTAAGTGCATCCCTTTATCATTATTGACAAAATAGTTTTATAAATCACTCTGTTATTGCTATAATTAAAAAGCATAAGAGAATATTATGAAACTTAAAATTTTCGCTGTTACACTTCTTATCTTTATCTCACCACTTTTTCTTTCAGCTGAGGAAGGAGAGTCTCTTACTCTTGCAGAACAGCTCTACACAGATTTTACCGGTAGTGTCATTAATTCAGCAGTTGTAAATTTGCGGGAAAAACCGGATACAGACTCAAAAATAATTACAAAGCTTAAGAAAGGAAACAGGATAACTGTTATCGAACAGGCAGGGAGCGTCATCTTTGTTGATAAATATTTAGGGGTATGGCTGAAAGTCAGGACCGCAACTGGTAAAGATGGATATGTACTCAGCAGCTTTTTAAACTCCCCTGCAAACAAAGTGGAACATTTCCATATCTTTTTTGAACGGTTTAAAACCGCGTGGATAAAGAAAAATATAAAAGAAATTTCCACCCGTACAATTTTCCCTCTTCAGTACCTGGAGGCTTTTGAAGGGACAGTTGAATCACTCGAAATACAGAAAAACGATTTCTTTAAAAAGGCTTCCATTAAAGAACCATACATGTACAAAATGACATTTGAAAAAGAATCTGACAGTACAATCCTTGTACACTACGGTTATGAAGCTCAGCAGTACACGCTCTTTTTCATGATTGCTGATGGAAAATGGAAACTATTTAAAATAAAGATCTCCTCATGCTAAACTCATGAATAAATTATTCTTTACACGGAGACCTGTGAAAACTATCTATTCAGAAAATTATACTTCCGGAGAAAATAATGGCAATTACCTATAAAGACGCAGGCGTTGATGTTGAAGGTGGAAACAGGTTCGTAAAAAAAATTGCACCCTTTGTTCGATCAACCTTTTCCAAAAGTGTGCTAACTGACATCGGCGGATTCGGTGCGCTTTACGATGCCGGGTTTAAAGACATGGATGAGCCGGTACTTGTCTCCGGAACTGACGGTGTGGGTACAAAACTGAAGATTGCCCAGATGATGGACAAACACGACACAATCGGCATTGATGCAGTTGCCATGTGCGTAAACGATATAATTGTAAGCGGCGCCAAACCTCTCTTTTTCCTGGATTATATCTCCTGCGGCAGACTCAATGTTGACAGGATGGCTGACGTAGTGAAGGGGATTGCCGAAGGCTGCCTGCGAGGCAAGTGCTCTCTTGTCGGCGGGGAGACTGCGGAACACCCGGGGGTAATGAAAGATGATGAATACGATATCGCGGGATTCTCTGTGGGAGTTGTGGACAGGAAAAAAATTATCAACGGCGAAAATATTGCTCCGGGCGATGTTATCATCGGTCTTCCATCAAGCGGCATACATTCAAACGGTTATTCCCTTGTGCGCAAGCTCCTGCTGGAGCAGAAGAAATATCAGCTCTCCATGACTTTTGCTGAATTGGGGATGACCCTTGGAGAGTCGCTCCTCACTCCTACAACTATATATGTTGATCAGCTTATGGAGTGCCTTAATGCAGGTGCGGATATTAAGGGGATTGTGCATATAACAGGGGGCGGTTTTTACGAGAACATCCCGCGAATCCTCCCGGAAAATTGTGCTGTTAAAATTGAAAAAGACTCATACCCCGTTCTACCTGTTTTTAAACTGCTTCAGAGTGAAGGGAATATTGAGGAGAGGGAGATGTACACTACTTTCAATATGGGAATAGGGATGATGTTTTTTGCGGGCAGGGATTCAGCTAACAGCATAGTAAATACCCTTAAAAAAGCCGGGCACACCCCTTATTTTATTGGCGAAGTGGTTAAAAAATTTGAAGCGCCGGTAATCCTTGTGTAATAGTTGTTTCAAATATTCTAATCCATCGTATAAAATTACGAAATTTAACAGATGATTCTGCCGATAATTTATTATAACTGATATACTATCCAGAGGGATAAACATGCGCAGAACAACAGGAATCCTCCTTGTATTATTACTTGCTATTTCGGCATCCGGGCAGAACCAGCCGGGAAACACTACCAACGGAAAAACTCCCGCAGCCGGAGAGAATAAAACAGATGTAAAGCCCGCAGGCACTGATGAAAAAAAAGCTGACACAGCGGCAGATACTACAGGCGACAAAATATCTACTCTCCCCGAAGGATACGCAAACCTCACCTGGGGCACCTATCTTTCTGATTCAAAAGATAAAATAAGCGGCAGGCTTACATATACAGATGATAAAACTGTAATCATCTCAAAAGAAAATGAACTTCAATATTATTATGGTTTTTTCTATAAGGACCCTGAAACTGCTGAAAAATCGGCTGAAAAAACGGAGAGATCTGAAACAGCAAAAACAGATGAAACAAATCCGCCCAGAGATGAAGGACGCCTCTTCTACGTTTCACTGAACTTCCCGTATCTGGACAAGGATGCCGTTTATGATAAGATAAAGAAAAAGTACGGTGTTCATTCAGGAGAAACATTAAAAGACAACCAGGGTGCAATTGCCTGGGACTCAGAAAAAACAGTTGTTCTAATGTGGGTTGACCGTTATGAAAAAAAACCTTATTGCCGGAGAATTATATATATAAGCAAGGATATAGCGAAAGAGCTTAATGACTACACAAACACTATATTCAACAAGACAGAGATTGATCTTATGAAAAAGCTCAACCCCTGACCGGTGTATATTTGGATAAATAAAAAAGGGGGAATTATCCCCCTTTTTTATTTATCCATTCAGGATTTTACATATGAACAATAAAAACAGGTACAAGCCCGATCCCGTCATTAAGAGAATCGAGAGCCTTCCCTATTACAGTCCCGACTTTATCAAATGAATCAATTTTTCCTTTCATACCGCATCCGGGAGTATCTGATGCAACAATCAGATCACCGGGTTTAACAGGGTTATTCCTCGCGTCAATCCGGCAGAGAGCTTTACCTGAAAGTGAAACAGGATAGAGTTTCTCCTCCTTACCTGAATTATTAATAACAAGATAGGGGTTACCTGAAACAATACCTATAACCGTTCTGTTATATCTCTTTTTTGATCTGGATAAAACTGAATTTCCGTTTTCACTCACCACAAGGAGATCTCCAGGTGTTACAAACTCAGCCTCATCAACTTCAAATAATTCAACTATTCCTCCGGGAAATTCTGAATTTTGCCCGTCACCGCTAAGATTAACCCTGCCGTGAAAATCTGAACTCCCCATTGCCAGTATTGCCTTACCCTCACCCTGAAGATTCATAGTGCTGTCAAATCTGTTCATAGTGGGGCCATAACCGTCAGCGATAAGAGAGAAATCATGCTCACTGCTGAACACTCCGCCTGCACCGAATCTGGATGCTCCGGCAACACCGGCTCCAGTTCCCGAATCCCCGGTTGCCTGTCCCCTTACACCAACATGCCTGCTGTGGCCAATAACTCCATAAGCATTAATCTTCTCTTTTGCGTTAGCACCGGCAATGCCTGTTATGCCAATGGCGAATGTCTTCTCTGATGTGTTGTTCGCATAAACAACAGCGGAACCGTCAGACGGCGGTGTTACATCGCTGAAAGGTTCATTCTTCTCAGCTCTGATTGCGACTGTTCCTGTATGACTGTTATGGTCATGTTTAACCGGAGAGTAATCATGTGTATGAGGAAGAGGCTCCCTACTGTCACTGAGCCTTATATCGTCAGCCTGAACAACAGCACCGGCTGTGCTCTCTCCGTTTCCGGCAAGCTTTACAATGCCTGAAGCTGATTCAGTTGCAGCTTTAAGTCTTCTGTCATTACCCTGCACAACAACTTCAGGAGCGTCCTCGCCATTTTCAGCAAGCTCCACTATTCCGCTGCTGATTGTGGTTGCAGGTTTAAGCCTTTTGTCATTACCCTGCACAGCCACACCATCTTTATCCTCTCCATTATCCGCAAGTTCAACTATCCCCCTGGCAGAGGTTGTCGCATCACGAAGTCTCCTGTCATTACCCTGCACAGCAGTAAGAGCTTCTTTACCTCCGTCAGATGCGAATTTCATTATACCATAAGCGGTTTCTGACGCCTCTTTCAGCCTTCTGTCACTCCCCTGAACAGCAACTCCGTCTCTCTCTTCTCCATCCTCAGCAAGTTCCACTATACCCTTAGCTGATGTTGTTGCATCGCGGAGCCTTTTATCGTTCCCCTGTACAGAAGTGCCGGCCTCTGTTCCTCCGTCCGGAGCAAACCTGACTATACCTGTACTTATTGTTGTGGCCAGTTTCAGTCTCTTATCATTACCCTGTACTGCAACACCATCTTTATCTTCACCATCTTCAGCGAGCTCAACTATACCTTTAGCAGATGTTGTAGCATCTTTTAATCTCCGGTCACTCCCCTGAACAACAACTCCCGGAGCAGTCTCACCATCCTCTGCAAGTTCAACTATACCTTTTGCTGAAGTAGTGGAATCCTTAAGACGGCTGTCACTCCCCTGAACCGCAACTCCATCTCTCTCCTCACCATCTTCTGCCAGTTCAACAATACCTTTAACGGATGTGGTGGCATCCTTCAATCTTCTGTCATTTCCCTGAACCGCAACACCAGAACTGTCCTCGCCATCCTCTGCAAGTTCAACTATACCCTTGCTCACAGTTGTTGCGTCCTTCAACCTCCGGTCAGTGGAGATTATAACAGATCCCTCAACAACCGCTCCATCAGCCGCAAGCTGTACTATCCCCTTGGAATATGTTGTTGCGTCTTTAAGTCTCCTGTCATTACCCTGAACAACAGTTCCCTGTTTATCGCCGCCGTCTTCAGCCAGAATTGCTATACCGGAAGATGTTGTTGTAGCTTTCTGAAGCCTGGAATCATTACCTGAAACAACTGAATGTTCCCTGTATTCGCCGTCTGAGCAGAGCCTCACTATACCGAAATTGTCCTCTGTAGCGTGCTGAAGCCTTGAATCACTGGCCTGCACTGCTGCATTAGGAGTCGTTTCCCTGTCGTAAGCCAGTTTCACAATACCTGGCTTCATTTCTGTTGCAGGCTGAATCCTGCTGTCGTTAGCCTGAACCGCAATACCCGGCCTTGACTCGCTGTCATTTGCAAGCTGCACAATACCCTTGAAAACAGTGCTTGCATCCCTTAATCTTGCGTCAGTGGACTGAACAACCCTCCCAGGCTCGCTCTCACCGTCGCGGGCAAGACGTACCATCCCCGCATGAAAAACAGATGCATGCGGAGCAATATCACCTACATTATGTGTATGCAGATGATTTACCGGAGCTGCTGAAATCCCCAGCTCCGCAACCCTGACTCCGTATTTTCCGGTAAGAAACTTTTTAGCCGGAGCTTCAAACCTGACAAAACGCGCGGGCCGTATATCAGTGAGCCAGCCGTATCTTTTATTCGGCTCTGCCTCAAAACCATTCTCATGTATGAGTGTAATCCATATTTCATTATCAACTGAAGTCTCTATGTGAAAAGTATCAGGAAATCCGTCAATCGAAGATGTANNAGGTCAATGCAGACATTCTCCATTGTACCGGCTGCTGCCTGTTCTGTCTCCCAGTAGCTGCTCCCCTCTAAGAGAAGGTTCTCCGGGGCGTTACCCGTAGTGTAGCTGCTTGCTTTAATCTCCTCAACGCCGAAAATACCGGCTTCAACCTTCCCTATCTCGGAATAGTAGTTAGAGCCAAGTACTGCCGGATCTGTAATCAGAATTTTGAGGTACCTTATGACAGTAAGTGGGAGATGAACTTCATGTACATTTGAATCGAGGGATGTATTTGTTTCAGAGTAAAGAACGCTCCATATTTCGGAATCATTGCTCCCCTCAAGTCTGAATCCGCTGGGGAACGCAGAAGCACCGTTCCCTGATGCTGTAATTTTTATATAGTCAACAGCTGATTCCTTTTCAAAATCAATTACAACAAATTCCTTTATTCCGGCGCTTCTTTTTTTTGTACACCAGAAACCTTCATCTGTAAGCAGCTTCTCCGCTGAAGTTGAATCGCTTTCACAGCTTGAGCTGCTGTGAATTTTACCTTTATAAAATTTTTTCTGGCATATATTTATGAATTCCATTGTCTCTCCGGTATGAGTTTTAATATAAACGGTATTCTGAAGGCTGGTAATTCTTTGTCATTGCGAAGGACCGCCAGGGAGTGAAGCAATCTGCATTTGTTAGAATAATTCTATTTAAAATAAAAATTACCCCGTAAAGCGCAGACTGCCACGGCCTTTCATGCCTCGCAGTTACAATAGATATCTCAGCAAACATCTTCCAAATCCAGAAGATTAACTAAAAATTTTTCAATTGTGTCAATTATAAAAAGGGGGGAAACAGCGGCTCTTGATCAGCTTTTATAAAAACCAAGCACCAGAATAATCCCTGCTGCCATCCTCATAACGGCATCTAACCTTATAATTTTTTTCAGGCTCCCCTCCTGAAAAGTATCTGATGAAAAACTGAATGCTTCACGAATCTTCTCCGGATAAATAAGAATCACCGGTCCAGTGAAAACAACAACCAGTCCTATAAAAAAAATAATAGAAGAAAGATAACCGTTATAAATGGTAAGGGGAAATCCAATCAAAATAAGCGCAGCGCCATGGACAGGGAAAAATCTGCAGGAAACCCATACTTTCCATGTAAGAAATGATCTGTGCGGCATAATAATCTCAACCAAAGCTATAACAAGCTGAATAATCCCGAAAAAAAGAATAAAATAATTAATCATTAAATCTCCTGAGCCAGTCTGATATCTTCTGCATCATAAATTCTATATCCGATTCCCTTGTAAGATTATGATCGCCGTCAGGAATTACAAAGGGCAGCACATCAGATTTAATATTTTTCAAAAAAAGTTCATGATTGCTGAAATTTACAACCTCATCCATCCCGCCGTGAAAGAGAATCACCGGAGAATTTATTCTTCTTACGGCATCAGCCATATCAATGCTTTTAATCTCCCTGAAAAAGGAATTTTTAAGCTTTACCCCCTGCACAGAGGTGTATCCGTGAGGCTCCAGCTGATCAACCTTTTCCGGTGTCATGTCAGGAATAATCCCCAGCAGATCCAGTGGTGTTGCTATAAGTATAAGTGATTCGAATTTATCATCAGCTTCCACAGCTGCGAGGAGTGAAACAGCGGCACCCATGCTTGACCCCATGAGATGAAGCCTGGTTATCCCCCTCCCCCTGAAGATCTTTATTGCTGAAATAAGATCATTAACCTCCTCCAGCACTGAAATATCCGCTATATTGCCAGGGGACTCACCTGCGAATGTAAAATCAAAGGTCATCAGTGTATAGCCGCAGTTTACAATCCCATGAGCCATCTTCTTAATCTTATAGCCGTCCTTACTTGAGTAAAGACCGTGGCTGAAAATCACACCCTTTTCTGATGGGAGATCCGGGAAGTATATCCTTGCAGAAAGGTCAAGCCCGGCCATGTTCCGGAAAGTGAAGTTTTCAAT
>DINC01000307.1:10626-21281 GCA_002425885.1 Spirochaetia bacterium UBA5550
ATCTCCTCTTATCTGGCAAGCCTGATCAGCGGCTCAAAATACCCGCCTGAATCATTCCCGTCTATTGAGATTGTTGCAGGACGTATTTCCAGAAACCTTTTACCATTATCATTAACTATTCTTGACTGGAAAAGAAAATATGAAGACTTGGCTTTTTTAAAACCTCCTGAGGTATTAAGGCCTTTAGTCTTCTCCTCCCTTTTCATCTCTGAAATATTTATTNNATAGTATAAACACCCTTAAAAATAATTGATGCAGTACAGAGATAAAGAATCACAACAGCTTTATAATTCTTCCCTAATTTAAAACTGTACCCGTAATTATTATCATACATAAGCTCCCAGTTTCCGCTTATGTTTTTAAAATCTATCTGTTCCATGGTTTCAGCCCGCAAATTCCCATGGAAAAAGACTATTATCATAAAAACTGAAAAAATGAGTGTTTCAGCTCTTTTTCCCATAAATTTCATATTATTCCCTGTAACTTTAATATTATTCATTAAACATACATTTCTGTGAAGTGTCAATCAGCATTTAATGTAATTGACAAATATACTGCTGTTCAATCTGAATGGTGGAGGTAACCAGGGGACGATTTGGTTTCGACTGCAACAGTGGTCCTGGAGTTGCATGCCGAGTGCGCTGTCATCTCGTAAATAATGGCAGAATAAACATAATCGCAAACGAAAATTACGCTTTAGCAGCTTAATACCTGCTATGTCTTTAAGCATATTTCGCCTCTGGGTGGCTTAAAGGCATCAATTACAGAGGATAGCCTGATACAACGCTCCCGGGTTGACGGCAAAACTAAAGGGGGACAGGCCAACGGTACAGTTCTTCATCCTGGACTGGCGGCTTAAATCAAAAGATGAAGATAAGCATGTAGACGCTTCAGGGGTATTTTGTAGGACGCGGGTTCGACTCCCGCCGTCTCCAATAAGGTTAGCCGAGGATTTTAATAATCTCCCTGCCGTAATCATTAAGCATAATGTGTACCACTTCCGAATTACTGTTTGCAATGTAATCAATAATTCCAAAATGCCTCATCCATGTGAGGAGATAGAAATCAAGAAATGATATCATGAAGAAATCGTTAGCCTCAGCGATCTCTGTCATTTCAAAAAAATCATTGGAGAGATCCTCCACGCTGATCTTTGTATAGAACTCTTCAAGGAAACCGGTAAAAACTTCACGGTTTGCAAAAAGTTTAGCCGCAGCTTCCGGTGATGATGGGAATATCTCAGCCCAGTCAGTTTCATTCCAGAAAGATTTAAGCAGTTTAAAATAAAGTCTATCTCTGGAGAGGCCTGTATCAGACAAAGATGCTTTTCTCTTCTCTATCTTAACAAGTCCGCAGCTTTTCATTATGTTCATCATCTGCTTGAGATAGATAACAGTGAGATCCTCATCTCTCTGAGTATCATCTGGTTCAATTGATAACGCAAGCTCTGAATAGAACCTGTTACCAAAACTTCCATCCTTATCCGTTGACACATCGCCGGAAAGAATTCTGTCTCTTATCGCCTCAGCGAGCTTTAATGCATAGCAGTCTTTAATATTCATCTGATAACTTGTATCATCTCCTTCGAGTGATGAATAGAACCTGTTTATTGTTTCAAAGCGGCCCGAAAGACCTGTTTTTCTGACAACGCCGCCCTTTTGATCCGCACCTTTAAAAAAAAAGGGATTGATGCCGTAATTAATTTTTTCTGCTATGGTTTTTTTAGAAGAAGCCATTCTCTTTTATCTGCAATAGTTTTATTAACCGGATGAATATTACCGGATTGATCTGTGTGTAAACATTAATACAAAGGTAAGTACTGTTGGTAATTTCTGGGATACTAACCCCGAAATTAATTTAAAGTCAATTAATTTTTCGGGGTTAGCTTTTTTTTTATGCTGTTGCAAGAATTCCTGCAAGCTCAGTGCTGATATTCCCCTGAGCATTCATACTGATGGACGGATTACCGGTGATAAGCCCGGCAGTTGAACTGTTGAGCCGGACATAATCCGTGCTGCCGTTACTGAATCGTACACCTGTGAACTGTGATGAGATTGAAGAGATCCGTGAATCAAACTCATCAGCAGCGGGCCTTAACTCAGCTTCCACTGCTGCAAAGAGTTCAGGATCAACATTTTTCCCCTCCTTCAGATCTCCGGCATAGGTATTGAGCTTCTGAATCCCCGCAGCGAGATTCTCGCCCGTGCGTGTTGCCGCATATGAACTTCTGTCAACAGGCACAGATACAGTTTCACCCTGGCCGGCAAAAGCCCCACGGATACCTGCAATCTCAACATTCAGCTGATCAATGTTCACTCTCCCTGTTGTCATAGCCTCAAAAGCTATGGCGCGCATGCGTGAAGATGCATCAATTGCCTTCTGAACGATCTGCCTTGATGACTGAGCAATTACAAGAGCATCAGCCATTGCCCTGTCCCGCTGAAGTTTAGCTGTAAATTCCGCCGTGAAACGGCGATCTGATTCGGCGGTTCTGCTGCCGCCGGCGGAAGCGCGTGTCATAACGCTTCCCGCAGGGCGTGACCCTGCGAAATTAACATCCGTTGTTATTTTCATAATACCCCCTCCCTGGTACATGACTTACTATTAATTAGACCTTTTTAGTTAAGGATGTCAAATTATTTTATTAAGCAGAGTGCTTTTATACCCTGAAATTGCTGTTTTTTATTGACCTTTTTGAATATTAATTACCTCATAAGACATAAATCAATCAGGATAAAAGGATGAAAGATTTCATAATTACTTTTAACGACTACATGAATGCCCAGCACCTGTTTCTCGGATGGAAAAGATGGATTATTCAACTGGCAATAATACCTGTTATACTCTATATCTTTTTNNAACAATGAGATTAATTATTTCTCATCTATCCTGATATCATTCATACTACTGCTGTTAGCTCTGTTTCTTGTTCCGTCACTGAATAGAAAACGTCTGCTTAAGATCTACCGCTCTCAGCAGAATCTCAGGATAAACACTACAGTAAAATTTAATGATGAATATGTCGAATGGATTACGGCCTCAGGATCGGACAGGTTAAAGTGGAATGATATATACCGGTACAGAACCAGTAATAATATAATTATTATACTAAGCTCAAAAAAAATCATGCATCCCGTACCGGTTTCAGCTTTTGAAAACACAGATGAAATGAACCGGTTTTTAAATCTTCTTACAAAAAAAAGGTAAACCCTTTTATGAATAGACTAATCTCTTTTGTACTGATTCTTCTTACTGCCACCTGTGCATTCTCTGCTACAATTGCTGTGGTCCCCTACCGGATTGACCAGCCCCTTGAAAAAATTACAGGGAGAGACTACTCAAAGCTCCTCTCCCTGGGAATTCTTCTCATGAAAAATATAGAAGTCTCCTCACCCGAAGAGGTGGAGATTGCCATGCAGCAGACAGGAGTTAAGCCTGAAGGGACCATAAGCGGGGAGGATCTTCATGCAATAGGCCTTAAATGCCGGGCTGATTATGTTCTCATCGGAACGCTTAGAAAGACACAGGGTGTATACCAGTTTGAAAATATTCTTTTCTCTGTGAAGGGTAACAATGTTTTATCACGAAACACCAACAAGGCCCGGGACCTTTACAGCATAGTACATCAGGAGATACGCGATACTCTTGTGAGCTTCAGCGGAAAGCAAACCTCCTCCTCAAAAGGAGCGGCTGATATTGCGTTTTTAACCGACATGTCATACTCAATGTCAACCGAGTGGCCCCAGGTGAAGGAAGCGATAGCAGACTTCTCCGCTGCAATGATCAGCAGATACGGAATAGATTCACGCATATACATTATACCCTACTCCGATAAACGCTCTTTTGAAAGCGCCACAGTGCACCAGAATTCGATCAAAGAACTTAGAGAGAGACTGAATTCACTGACCCCCTCCGGCACTGCTGACACAAAAAATTTTATAACAGCACTGAATTATGCCCTTGGCAACATCAAATGGAGAAAAGATGCATCAAAACAGATAATTGTCATCAACAATTCGAAAACGGATTCACTCTTCCTTGCTGAAAAGTATTCTGCTGACGCGAAGAGAAGGGAGATCAGAATACATACCATAAGCGGCGGCCGTACCGGCTCTGAATTCAGTGACGCAGAGAGACTGGCAGATCTCACAGGGGGATTAAACTACACCATATCATATCACCAGCGTGTTCACGACAGAAACGGCGGTAAGCATGAAATCTACATGCAGAGGGGACGGGTTTTTCACTCTCTTGCTGATTACCCCGGCTGGAGAGAGGGGATTCTTGCCTCAACAGGGAAAAATCCTAAATATGTCAGAACACCTGCCTCTCTTGATGAAATATACCAGAACAGAATTAATCCCTGGCCCGAAAAACTTGTTCAGGTATTCTCTGCATCAACAGGGATTGAAGTAATGAAAAAAAATCCGGTACAGAGCAATATTGGGAACATCATCGATTCAATGAGAGGAAATTTCTTCAGTATATCACATGAAAGTTTCTCAGGCAAAGCCCTTATCTCTGACGGCAGGCTTTCAATGTGGGTCAAGGTGAAAGATCCGGAGGTCATGCGGCGCCTTGAAATGAATTCTGAAAAAGGGTTTTTCATAAAATGCGGATTCAATGTCAGGATCGCTCCTAATGAAGCTTATGGAGTTGACCTGACACCTGTTGCTGCTGAGATCACCTCTGACTATATCACAGAATTTGTGAAAACGAACCTTACTGATATTGTGAAAAATAAAGATTACTATACATCAAAGGGGATCGGTAAACCCCCCATCTGGTTTGTTGATGTTAAAATAGAAAACACTGAGAGATATGATCTTAAACCGGACGTGCGCAACTTACCATGAGTGTGAAGGGATACATTCATATATATACCGGCAACGGCAAGGGTAAGACAACTGCAGCTCTGGGGCTCTGTTTCAGGGCCGCGGGATGCGGCATCTCTTCCGCTTTCATTCAGTTTATGAAGGGACAGGAGACAGGTGAAATTTCCGCTGCAAAAATGACAGGCTCCATAATTACTATCGAACAGTATGGAAGCCCTAAACTCCTTACCGGCAAAAATCCGGAAATTTTTGAAGAACACAAAATAGAAGCTGATAAAGGTTATGCCCGGGCAATGCACCTTATCAGACAAAACAGTTTCGGAATAATTGTACTGGATGAAATACTGAATCTGCTGAATTTTAAACTGATTGATCTGGAATCGATCATTGACCTGATAAATGCAAAGCCGGATCATATGGAATTAATTTTAACAGGCCGCGGTGCACCGGATGAGCTGGTGCACCTTGCAGATCTTGTAACTGAAATGCGTGAAATAAAACACTACTTTAATTCAGGAGTAACCGCGAGAAGAGGGATAGAATTTTAAATTATATTTTCTTCTCAAGGTAATCAGAGATCATTTTATCGTACTCCGAAGTTGTTTTAAACACCTTATACGCAAGTTCCATGTTAGTCTTATATGAAACCTCTCCGCCGCTTTTTTTCATCTCATCCAGAACTTTGCCGTAATCAGCCGGATCAATGACTACAGTAACACTCTGAAAATTTTTCGATGCCGAACGGAGCATTGTCGGGCCTCCGATATCTATATTCTCAATTGCATCCTCAAATGTGCAGTCCGGCTTAGCGATTGTCTGCTTAAAGGGATAGAGGTTAACCACAATCATATCTATAGTCTCAATACCGAACTTCTTCATTGTTTCAACATGTTCAGGCTTCCCGCGAAGTCCCAGCAAACCTCCATGAACTTTCGGATGCAGAGTCTTGACCCTGCCGTCAAGCATCTCAGGAAAACCGGTGTACTCTGAAACGTCCATAACATTGAGCCCAGCGTCTCTTAGAATAGCTGCAGTTCCGCCTGTTGAGAGAAACTGAACACCAAACTCAGAGAGCCCCTTTGCGAATTCAACAGCGCCGGTTTTATCTGAGAGGCTTACTAATACTCTTTTAATTTTAGCCATAATTATACCTTTTTGAAAATTTTTTATCTACTAATAAGATACTCCATATAATTCAACTCTTTTTATTCACAGGGGGATGATATTACTTGACCGCTATTCCCGCCGGATTAACCTGCCGCTTTAAACAGGAAAAATCAGTATGGATGCAAACAAAACACCGTCAGTTGTCACAGGAGCCCTCCTTGCACTTGCTGCAACATTTATATGGTCTTGGAACTATATTGTTGCACGGGGTGTAATTGAGAACATTCCACCTGTGGCGCTCTCTTTTTTCAGATGGAGCACAGCTTTTCTATTTATAATACCATTCGCATTGAAAAATCTTATCCGCGAAAAAGAAGCTGTAAAAGCAAACATCAACTATATCATCATCATGGCTCTGCTCAGTGTAACCATGTTCAATACTCTAATCTATATTGCCGGGCACTCAACCACAGCCATCAATCTTTCCCTAATTGCAATATCAACTCCTGTATTTATAATACTGATATCGCATTACCTTCTTAAAGAAAAAACCTCCGCTGCCGGATGGATCGGTGTTGCTGTAACAATTACAGGTGTGATTCTGCTTATCTGTAGAGGCTCACTTTCTGTGCTAACGACAATCTCCTTCAGCGCCGGAGATATATGGATGACCATAGCTGCTGCGATCTTCGCTCTCTACAGTATTCTTCTGAGACGTAAACCTTCCGGCATAGGGAGAATGACATTCCTCATAGCCACTTTCGGTCTCGGTACAGCAATGCTCCTCCCGTTTTTTCTTATTGAGAGATATTTTCAGCCGGTAATAAATTTCACTCCTGAAGTAATAGTTTCCATACTCTATACCGGGATATTCGCTTCAATAACAGCTTTTTTTCTATGGAACAGATCTGTAGAAATAATCGGCGCAGCGAAAGCTGGGATTATATACTATACGCTCCCCCTTTTCAGCTCTCTCTGGGCATTTCTTTTACTTGGAGAAGATTTTCTGTTAATTCATCTATTCAGCATGATTCTGATAATAGCGGGAATTATTATCGCAACTGACATTAAAAAGAACTTCAGGCTGTAACATCAGCATTCCCCGACTTCCATATAACAAAATGCAGTTGACATATCAAATAACAGAAAAATAGTAATATTAGCACGGTTGAGTTTTTTTATTTCAGACAGGATTTAAATTAAGTGAAAAGCAGAAAAAATTATTTTGAAGAGATAAAAAACCACAGGGTTGAAGATAAATTTATTGAACACCTTATCAGGCTTCTCTTCTTCACAGTTATAATTGGTATTGAAAGCATTTATCAGAGAATCAAAGAATTCCTTTTCCATATTAAGAATTTTTTTCTCAACCGAAGAATGTCTGATGTCCTGGTAAAATACGCAAAATACAAGGAATCAGAGCACTCGCTGATGAAAAAAACAGTTCATAATAAAAAACTCCCCATGCAGATTCATGAAACAATTAATAATCATTTTTCTGAATATGAAAAACGAATTATTTTCGGACTGAGAGAGTCAAGGGACAATATTATCAGCAGTTCAAGAAAACTCCTGATTTCCGTGAAAGGCTATACCCGCAGAATGAGTTTACGATATTTTGAATATATACCCGACATAAGCCTTACCAGACGGGTCTCTTTCGCTTTGATATCAGTACAGTTTCTCAGAAGATCAGGCAGAAAACAGGGAATAAAAAACAGCAGCCCGGACATGGCTGAAACAGTTAAATATCTTCATTCAATTTCAGATGCTTACAAAAAATATATGGCATCAAAATTTGAAAAATTCTATACAGAGGAATTCCGGCAGAAAATATCCCACTCCTCTGCGAAGATGAAAACAGTCCGAACTAACATTAAAAAATTAACCGATACTGTAAAAAAAGCAGAGCAGAGACAGAGCAGATACAGATTCAGCAGTACATCACACTGATCTTTTTCTGCTATCCCTGATTTTTTTAACTGCGAAGATGCAAGCTGCAATTACCAGTATTATTGCAGCAACTGTATTATAACTACCGGCAATTGACATAAACTTCTCTCTCACATGCTCCCAGTTATTTCCAAGAGTATACCCTGTATAAATCCAGATAAAATTCCACACCGCTGCGCTCAGAAAGCAGTACAGAAAAACCTTCAGAGGTGAAAGTCCTGATATACCTGAAGCAAGAGATATGACGGATCTAATCCCGGGGAGAAACCTGTTTGCAGCCACTACATAATATCCATACTTCCTGAACCACTCCTCTGCCGCAACAATACTCTTTGCTGAAAAAAATCTGTAATCCTTCTCTATAAAAAATTCCCGCTCAAGGAAAGCTCCAAACATATAGAGCAGAAGAAAACCTGTGGCGCTTCCCAATGTCGTAAGAATAAAAACAAGAGCAAAGCTAAGTCTCCCTGTACCTACAAGAAAAGCCCCGAATACAGTAATTGTATCACCTGGAATGGGCGGAAAAAGATTTTCCACCACAGAGCTTAAAAACAGAAAAGCATAAAGCCAGCCATCATGCATTTCTGTAAGGACCCGCAGAATATTTTCAATAATTGTTTCCATGGATTTAAGCAGATTGGGATATCTGATCTATTTCAAATAAAAAATTTATTCAATGTAATTATTTTCAACTTAACCGTACAATCTATAGCAGTTAACGAATGGTTTAAATCGTGTCATTGCGAACGACCATCAGGGAGTGAAGCAATCTGTTTATAATTTGAACAGATTGCCACGTCGCTATCGCTCCTCGCAATGACCAAAAAGAACTAATTCAATCGTTAGCTGCTATAGCAGTCTGGTTCAGTTAAATATTTACGGGGCTTTATTCAATAAGATTTTTAAAAAAGTGTAATTATCACCGGAGAATTAATGCTTGTAATATTATTGTGATTCAGGCAATTTCCATCGAAATACGGCTTTTCAAAAATGTTAACAGAAATATTCAACGCGATAATTCTTTTCGGGGGGGGACTTGCTCTTCTGCTTGGAGTAGTGCAGCTTTTCCATGATAGAAGCAGGATTAAAAATATCCTTCTTTTCGTGATATTCATAAGTCTCGGTATTATTCATATTCATGAGTATGCTGTTTCGGTGACTCCTGAATACAGCGGCACAGCGGCTCTGAATATTTTTCTTCTGGCAAAATTTCTTCTGGGCCCGGCAATGTATATCCTTTATCTTGCAGTGTTTAACAGGAATTATTCTTTTAAGCTTTCAGGTATTCCGCATTTTCTCCCTGCTGCAGGGGTCTTTGCTCTTGTAATTTTTATGACAGCTTCTGCCGGACTGAGTGAAGGCGCTGTTTTTTCAGTAAGAGCGTATATTGAAGCAGGTCCTTTTTTTAAATATCTCCACTCCCTGGGATTTGCCCTGATATTTGTTTATACCGGGGGGATTTTTATGAAGATAGATGCTTTTTCTGTGCTTAAAAACGGTAAGAGTGACAGGCTCACTATTGTGGGAGCCACTGTTACAATTCTTCTTTTTATTGTTATTGTGCTCATTATTGCAGGGCTTGCTACAGGAATCACCTATTTTTCAAGGGTTTCACTGACTCTTACAACATTATTCTTTATATACTGGTTTGTTATTGTTCAGATTCATCCGGAACTTTTTTCTTCGGCCATTAAAAAGAAAAAAAGTCAGACGCGCAGTGAAGATCCGCTCTCCGGTACGGATCTGCAACTTCTGGAAACACGCCTGAAAGAGCTCATGGATAATGAAAAGATTTATTGTGATGAAGATCTCTCTCTGAAGAGAGTCGCGGATATGCTTTCAATTCAGCAGCAGCAGTTTTCCCTGTTTCTCAATCACAGGCTCGGTTTAAATTTTAATACATACATAAACAGATACAGGGTGGATGAGGCAATCAATATGATGAGGGATGACAGTACAAGGTCTCTCCTTTCGATTGCCTTTGCCGTGGGTTTTAATTCCAAGTCGGTGTTTTACGATGCCTTTACAAAGCAGACAGGGCTCTCCCCTGCAAAATACAGGAAACAGTTTTTCCCCTCCAAAAAGTCCTGATTTGTTTTTCCGGTCGATTTTCCTCTTTTAAGGCAGTATAATACAACAGCCTCCGCACCCCCGGAGGGGCAAAGATATGCATCATCCTGTCCGGGGCTCCGGGCGCAGCGGCAAAGTAAACAAACAGAGGTTCCGGGGAAAACTAAAAAAATAATAAACAGGAGAGTTTATGAACAGGAGAGGGAATGTCCTCGGTATAGATATAGGTTCTATTTCGATTGCAGTTGTTGAGTTATCACCGGAATACAAGGTTTTAAAAAGCGGGTATATTTTTCATGAAGGCCATGTAAAGGATAAGCTGGAAGTACTGCTTGAGGGTTTCAATCCCGGAGATATTAATGGTGTGGCCTTTACATCATCATCTCCCGATATATTCCGCACAGGTAAAATATACGATTCAAGGGTGTCTGTTATATCTGCTGCAAAGCACTTTTATCCGCGCCCCGGCGGAGTGCTTATTATCGGCGGAGAGAAGTTCGGTCTGGCGGTTTTTGATGAAGATGGAAATTACAGGAATTACAGATCCAACACTTCATGCGCTGCGGGTACAGGGAGTTTTCTTGATCAGCAGGCGAAGAGGCTGAATCTTCCGGATATAGAAACATTCAGCAGTATAGCTGAGGGGAACAGAGGGGGGACACCAAAGATTGCATCACGCTGTGCTGTATT
>DINC01000305.1 GCA_002425885.1 Spirochaetia bacterium UBA5550
TGTCTTGTATATCATCTCAGCTTTTATAAGCAAATCTTAACCATCTGGAAGAATTTTATGAATATTGCCCGTTTATCTATAAAAAGACCTATTTTTATGGCATGCCTTGTAATACTTATGGTGGTAATGGGGACAATAGGATTCAACAGGGTTGGTGTTGACCTTTTCCCACCGATAGACTTCCCTGTTGTGGTTGTTTATACAACCTATCCCGGAACTTCACCTGAGGAGATAGAGAAACTTATTACGAAACCGATCGAGGAACAGGTTGCAACAATTGCTGGTATCAAACGGCTTTCTTCGAGAAATATGGAGGGAGTTTCAATTGTTGTAGCTGAGTTCGATTTTGACGTTGATATAAGATACGCAGAAGAGAAGATGAGGGAGAAGGTCTCTTTCGCGCGCAGAAGCCTGCCGGATGACCTTGAAGATGAACCTATTGTACGTCAGTTCGATTTTACAGATGTCCCTATAATTACACTGGCATTTGTCTCTGACCTCCCCCCTACTGNNGATGTATGATGTTGTAAACGAGAAGATAAAACCTGTGTTTGAACAGGTTGAAGGTGTCGGAGAAATGAGAATTTCGGGCGGTACCAGGCGGGAGATCCGTGTGGAGCTAGACAGAAACAAACTGAATGAGCACCAGATATCAGCTCTCACTGTTGTAAACAGGCTTGAGAATTCCGGAGTGAACGTCCCTGTGGGGCAGTATGAAGATGGTGATCAGCTTACGGTTTTCAGAACAATCGGTGAATTCAAATCTCTTGATCAGCTTAGAAATACTGTTGTACAGTTTTCAGGAGATTATAATAATCCCACAACAATCAACCGCATAGGGATTGTGCGGGACGGTGCTGTTGATAAAACAACAATGGCTTCATTTTATTATCCTGTAAAGGATGATGCCTCAGCCGGGAAGGATAAGGGGGATAAAAAAAAGAAAACCGGACCTGTAAAGCGTGAACAGAAGACATGTCTTATTCTTGATATATTCAAACAGTCCGGAGCTAATACAGTTTCTGTTGCCGATGGTATAATGAAAAGAATTGATACTGTCAACGGAATTGTATCAAAAGCAGCGGGGAATTCAAAACTTATTTTTGTTTACGACATGGCAAAGATGATCAGGAATAATATCGATGACGTAAAAGAAACAATGGTTATCGGTATCATCCTCGCGGTTCTTGTTGTATACCTTTTTCTGGGGAATGTCCGCTCTACAATAATTACCGGTATTGCGATTCCGAACTCTATCATCGGTGCCTTCATGCTGATGTATTTTATGGGATTCACAATTAATATGATGACCCTGCTGGCGCTATCACTTACCATCGGACTACTTGTTGATGACGCCATAGTTGTGCGGGAGAATATTTTCAGAAAGATCGAGGAGGGGCACAAGCCTTTTGACGCAGCGGAAATCGGTACAACAGAGGTTATGCTGGCTGTTATCGCCACATCTCTTACTATCATTGCAGTGTTCCTCCCCATAGGCTTTCTCCAGGGTATCATCGGGCGTTTCTTTAGACAGTTCGGTCTTACTGTTGTGTTCGCGATGTGCATAAGCCTTTTCGATGCCCTTACTATCGCGCCCCTGCTGAGCGCATATTTCGCGGGGACAAAGGGAAAAGCAAAAAATATTATTGTTACCTCGTTTGACAGGCTGCAGAACTGGATTGAACATCTCTATATGAAGACCGTGCGGTTTTCAATTGATCATCCGATTATAATTCTCATCGTAACAAGTGCCGTTTTTTTCGGCAGCCTTGTAGCATGCGGTGCGGTTAAGAAAACATTTCAACCTGACCCGGATGAAGGTGAGTACCTGCTGAATATTGAGCTTGCTCCTGGTACTTCCCTCGCAGGGACAAATGTAGTTGCCCAGAAGATCGCCGATAAAGTCAAGACAATACCTGAACTCGATTTTATGACAATACAGGTGGGAACCGGTACCGCAGGTTATAACAAGGCATCACTTGGCATATTCATGGTTCCCAGAAAGGAGAGGGACAGAACCACTGCCGAACTGAAAGATGTACTTCGTGATATGATGAAGGAGTTCGCGTATGCAAAACCATCTGTAGATAACTACACAAGGGTGGGCGGAGGAGGGAGCAATAAACCCTACATGCTGAATATAAAGGGGGAGGATCTTGACCTCCTGAATGAATATACCATGAAACTGATGGAAAAGCTTAAAGCCGTGCCGGATTTAACTGAATTGAAGACCAGCGTGGAAGCAGGTGTTCCTGAACTCCAGATTAAAATGGATGAAGGAAGAATGCTCATGGCTGGCGTGAATAACAAAACAGCCGGTACGGAGCTCCGTTATCATGTGCAGGGTGCTGTTGCGGGCAGGTACAGGGACAAGGGGATCGAATATGATGTGCGTGTAAGGCTCCAGGAGAACCAGCGGGATCTCCGCAAGGCTTTCAGCGAAACCAGGGTACCCAATATGCAGAACAGACTCGTGCCTCTATCTGCAATCGCTACCGCGAAAAGTTCAACCGGACNNTTCTATCATTCTGCGCCAGGACAGGGCGCGGGCTGTGCAGATATATGCCAACCTCGCTAAGGGGGGAGCTATCGGTACAGCGATTGACAGGACAAAAGAGATTATTGCAAATGAGCTCCCTCTCCCTGACGGTGTAACTTACGGATTTATCGGGCAGGCAGACAGCTTCCAGGACATGGTGAAAAATATTATTATGGCATTCGTTCTTTCACTGATATTCATATATCTTGTACTGGCGAGTTTATATGAATCATTCATTACACCGTTTACAATTCTCCTTGCTCTTCCTCCGGCGCTGTCCGGCGCGTTCCTTTCACTCTATCTGACAGGAAAGATGATGGATATGTTCAGCATGATCGGTATTATTATGCTCCTGGGACTCGTTACCAAGAACTCGATCCTTATGGTGGACTTCGCCCTTGAAGGTGTACGTGCCGGAATGTCAAGGAAAGAGGCGATAATGAAGGCAGGCCATATAAGGCTCAGGCCGATCCTCATGACCACATTTGCCATGTTAGCCGGAACTCTTCCTGTTGCAATCGGAGCAGGGGAGGCCGCGAAGTACAGGACCGGTATGGGGGTTGCCATTATGGGCGGTCTGATAGTATCGACACTGATTACGCTTGTTGTTGTACCTGCGGTTTTTGAGTATATTGATATTTTCAGGGAGAAGATTGAAAGTAAATTCAGGCCGGATGAGATGTAGAGCTGTAAAGGAGGTGTATATGCCGGAGGTTCTGATATATACAACCAGCACATGTCCCCATTGTAAAAGCGCCAAGGATTATCTCAGGACAATGGGGATAAAGTTTATTGAGAAGGATGTATCAAGAGACCGTGCTGCTGCTTCGGAACTTGCCGCAGCAGATATCATGGGTGTACCTGCATTTAAAATAAATGATGAGTTTATTGTCGGCTTTGATAAAAACCGCATACTTGAAAAGATCAAATATGATGTAATTAAATGCCCGGAATGCGGGCAGAAACTCCGCCTCCCGGCAGGTAAAGGTAAACTCCGTGTGATTTGCCGCGAATGCAGCCATAAATTCGAGGTGACGACATAAATGAAATTTAAAAGACTTGTTATCCTGTTTACTGTGTTCTCTGTATTATTTTTTTCCTGCAAAAAGGGGGAAGAGGTTACCGCGGACCTTCATGACGTGCAGATCAAAGAAGGTATTGCAGCAGCTGATTCATGGTTAAAGCTTATTGATGCAGAAAAATATCCGGAAAGCTGGGAATCCGCTGCAGGGATCTTTAGAAGTTCCATTATAAAGGAAAAATGGATTAAGGATGTATCCGCCGTGAGGAAGCCTATCGGAAAAATGACAGACAGGGCGGCGGCTTCAAGCGAGTTTCATTCTGAACTTCCCGGAGTTCCGGACGGTGAGTATGTTATAATAAAGTACAGATCTTCTTTTGCAAATAAGAGAAACTCGGTGGAACTTGTTACAACAGCAAAAGATACTGATAGTGTCTGGAGGGTAGCCGGCTACTTTGTGAAGTAGAGGCTACACCCTGCTGCTGAAGTTTCTGTACTCCCTCTGTCCCAGGTAATCCACCATGATCCTCCCGGCTTTTTCGCTGTGTGTGTCAGTGTTGCTGGCAAGTTCGATGTACTGCACTTCAGGGATCAGTTCAATGAGTCTCTTCATGTTTTCGGTTGAGTGGAGCTTGTCTGTTGTGGCTCCGAATATAAGACATGGTGTTGTGATACCCTGTATTCTGTTCCAGATGGAGTAGTTTTTTAGTGCCAGGGCATTTGCTTTAAGCTTATACGGATCAGCAAGATTAATGGTCTTTTCATACTTTTCAACCTGGGCTCTCTCTTTTTTCTTGTCGAGCCTGAAGTTCCTGAGATACCACTTTATTACAGGCCTCACAGCAAAGTACAGCGCAGGCGGGACGAGAGGAATTATTGCGCCAAGAAATTTAGGGAAACGGAACTCTTCGTTCGGGCCCACCAGTATAGCGCATTCAGGTTTCCTTTTTCCTGTTGCACAGAATTCAAGAATTGCTGACGCCCCCAGTGAACTCCCTGCAAGAACAAATTTTCCGTTTTCAGGGATAAGCTTATCAACCAGGTTACTGATATCCTCTTTTATCCTCTCCATGGTAAAACTGACTTTCGTTTTTTCAGGTATTACTGATGACCTCTTTTCCCTTGACTCGATGTAGAATGTGCGGTATTCAGGAGTCAGTTCTTTAAGCACACCCTGCCAGCCGCTGATAAGGGATATCCATCCGGCGATGAAAATAACTGACGGTTTCCCGGTTTCAGATTTTTCGGGATTAAAATCAATAACTTTCAATGATACTCCATCAGACACTGGAACCATGTATTCGCTGACTTTTGTGTTAACAGATGTATATTCAGAATAATCCATTTTCAGAAATTCTCCGCGGCAATTATATAAGAGGCAAAGCCGGATTCATTATTTATTTTAATATTTTCACTGCTCTGATTTAAGTCAAGCTTTTTAGCGGGGGATTATTCTATGCGATTCTGCGCTTGCTGCAAACGCGGGTATAGTAATTGACAAATAGCCGGCGGGTCATAGCTTCTGTTCAGAAATCTGAAAAAATATTAACTGTAAAACAGAGTTTTTATACAGTGAGAAAGAGGAGTTTTTATGCATGCGTACGTCTGGTGGACTATTTTCGGAGTTGTTACTATCGGGCTCCTGGCCCTTGATATAGGTGTATTTAACCGTAAAGCTCATGAGGTAAGCCTCAAGGAATCTCTTTGGTGGTCACTTTTCTGGACAGTCATCGCTCTCCTCTTCATGATTGTTGTACATTATTCAAACGGCAATGAAGGGGCCATGCTTTATCTTACGGCTTATGTTGTTGAGCGGGCCCTCAGTATGGATAATCTTTTTGTATTTCTCCTGATTTTCACGTACTTCCAGGTTCCTGATAAATACCAGCATCGCATACTCTTCTGGGGTATAATCGGCGCACTTCTAATGAGATTTATCTTTATATTCGCCGGTATTGCTCTTATAAATAAATTCCACTGGATACTTTACGTTTTCGGAGTGATACTGATCTATTCAGGGATTAAAATGCTCGGTGACGATGATGATGAAATTGAACCTGAAAAAAATCCTGTGCTCAGACTCTTCCGTAAAATAATGCCTGTGGCAGAGAACTACCGCGGCGGACGTTTCTTTATAAAAAAAGATCTTAAATGGTATGCCACACCTATGTTTGTGGTGCTGATTGTAATTGAAACATCAGATGTTATCTTTGCGGTTGATTCAATACCCGCAGTGCTTTCAATATCACAGGATACATTCATAGTATATACATCAAACATAATGGCGATCCTCGGCCTGCGTGCTCTCTATTTTGCCCTTGCGGGGATCATGAAAATATTCAGATTTCTCAACTACGGTCTTGCTGTAATACTCTCTTTCGTAGGAGTGAAGATGCTCGTTTCAGGATTCTTCCACATCTCGACCTCGGTTTCACTGCTGGTCATCTGCGGGGTGCTTACATTTTCCATAATGGTATCAATTTTTTTCCCGGAGGAGGAAGCCGCGGATTGATATTTTACAGGTCTGTAATCTTATAGAATAAATATCTGTTTTAAAAAATCAGCACTCATTCTTATTGTCCTCCATTAGTCTTTCTGTGAGGTAATAAAAATGATCCGTGGCACCTTTCGCATACACCGTCAGCTTTCTGAACTTTACCGGGACCATGATGTATACATCACACATCACACATTACCCTGAGCTTTCATTTAATAATTTTGTCAGGATAACACACAGAAACGGAAGAAAGAGTCGAAGCATATACGTCTGGGTGAGATTCATTGACGATTATTACAGGACTTTCTACAATACAACTTCTGAATGGCGATTCAAAGGTTCCACTGAATATGAAATAACAGAAGGGGATGCCGTTGTACTATGCAGGCATTACAGAGTTTTGCTGGGACTGGATGAAACCACTCTGGATAGTGTTGAACTTGAAATAAAAAGATCGCGTAATCCGATGAAAAAGATAAAGGCGCTTTTGAATGCACCTGATTCACTAGTGAGGACAACGACTTTTATAAGCATAATTTCTGTTATACTTGGTATAATCGCGCTTATTCTCGGGATTCTGAGCCTCCACTGAGAGTCTAATCCGGGGAGGATGCTAAAAGGATTTATCATCTGTTTCATTTAAAATGTGACTTTTCCGGAAGGGCACATTAAATTTTAATCAAGTCATGAAGCAACCGGACGCCCCTTCTCCGGAATTATGGTTCAAAGGAGGCTGCCTGATGAAGTTTAAATTTTTTATAACCGTATTTCTTGTATTAAGCCTGCCTCTCTATGCAGAAATAAGGATCAATTTTGAAATGGTTGTAGGTATCAGAATGGGGCCTTCTGATTCGGCAGTGGAGGGGGCCGCTCATTTTAAAGCTGACAGGGGATTTGTTATAGAGGTTGAGTTGCCTGATGGTGTTCTGAGGGAAACCGGCACATACGCTTATGAAGCGGCAAAGGGGGAACTGGTTCTCTATTACAAAGGTTCCAAAGGTATTGTGAGATACAATATTCTGAGCTCAAACGGAAGCGTCAAATTTCTCATGGTGAATAAGGTTGCTGAAGCCCCCCCGTTTATTCTTGAACTTTTATACGGCAGGGAGTAGGCACTGTTAATTGTATATGTTCAGAAGGTAAACGCCTGATTTATTGCAGCTTAACTGCGGGGGCGGCATTTAAGCCAGCCCCGTTTAAATGATGGTTATTTATACATCTGCTATTTTTGCGTCAGGTGCATTCTTCTTTACAGAAGCTACTCCGTTTGCGCATCCTGCTTTTGCTGTATATGATTCACCCTGTCCGATAATCTCACCATTAGCAGCCTTTAATCTGAAACGGAAACCGCCTTTTTTATCTTCATAAGTTTCAAAAGCTTTTTCGTTCTGTGAATTCTTTTTGACTGATTCAATACCGGCAATACAAGCATCCTTTGAGTTATAAGCTTCGCCGGTAAGTATGATCTGTCCGTTTCCCGCTTTAAGACGGAACCTGAATTTGTTCCCTTTGTCTTTATAAACTTCAAATTTTCCTGCCACCTCATTCCTCCTTATAACAGATTATATTAACTTCGAATTCAGTATCACTATTCTTTGTTGCTGTCAATTTTATTATGA
>DINC01000306.1:0-7103 GCA_002425885.1 Spirochaetia bacterium UBA5550
ACAACTTTTATCTTCCGTTATTGTTTAACGGAATTAAAAAAGTCCATGCGTGCTTTAAAGAAATATATTTTTCTGCAACAAATTTGTCGTTTTAATCCGGCTTTAAGGTCTGTTCTTATGGGAAGTTTTGTATAGGATGGTATTGATTTATGAAAACTGATAAAACCGGTATTTATATACATATACCGTTCTGCAGAAACAAGTGTGATTACTGCAATTTTTATTCGGTACCGGTGGATGCGGAGAGCCTGCTTATTAGATCATATATTGAAAAGTTGAAAGAAGAGATAAATAATCTCCCTGCTGGATGGTATTTGCCTGATGCTGATACTATTTATTTTGGCGGAGGGACTCCTTCAATACTGAGCCCCGGGGATATCGAAGCTCTGATTATATCTCTTCGCAGTAAATTTTCGCTTTCCTGTGACGCAGAAATAACTCTTGAGATGAATCCTGAAGATTTCAGCAGGGAAAAAATCAGGGGCTACGTCAGTTGCGGTGTAAACAGGATTGTTTTCGGAGTTCAGAGCCTGAATGATAATCTCCGTAAAACTCTCGGCAGGAGAGGTAAATCTGAAGTGAAAAGCAGACTGGACCTGTTTTTTTCTGAATCCGGTTTTACAAAGTGTATTGATCTGATTACAGGTATCCCCGGACAGACTGAAGAAAATTGTCTTGAAGATTTAAAAATGGTAACAGATTACAGGTCTGAGCATATTTCATTATATCTCCTGTCTGTTGAAAAGGGAACGCCGCTTTCTGCGCGATTAATTCCGGATGATTTGTTTGATGAGATGCAGCTGGATGTCTGGAACAGGTCTATTGATTTTCTTGCTGGTAAAGGTTATAATCATTACGAAATTTCAAATTATTCCCTGCCGGGTTTTGAGTCAGTACATAACTCTAAATACTGGCATTTTGTGCCGTATGCCGGTTTCGGGGCCGGTTCTCATTCCTTTACCGGCAGCAGGAGATATTCTAATAATATGTCAGTTGAGGATTATATCGGCTCAAAAGATGTTCATTATACCGGTGATAAAAGAAGTGATTCGGATGTAGTTGTTGAATTTTTTATGACAGCGTTGAGGGATCTCCGGGGGTTCACTTCAGGAGATTTCAGGGCGGTTACAGGTTCAGATTTTCCCCGCGAAATTTCTCAAAGGCTTGGTTCTCTTGTTGAGAGAGGGCTGATTTCACTGACTGACGGAAAATACTCGCTCACAAGAGAAGGGCTTTTCCGCGCAAACAGTGTAATATATGAAATAACTGAAGATTTTATCAGCTGATTTATAAATTCCTTACAAAATTTCCTGCAAACATCCATTTCACTTTTACCTTTTTCGGGACATAAAATAATCCTTATTTATTTCATTCCTGCGGCCGATATAAGTTATGAATATTCATGTTTATTCAGGAGTTAATAATGCATCACATTTTTTCAAAACTTGAAAGCATACTTGCAGATGAGACAATACTCTATCATGAGATATATAATCTTGAAAAAGAGAAAACAGAAGCAGCTGTGGGGAAAAAGGGGTCTCTGATTCAGGAACTCTCTGCAAACCAGGAAAAACTGCTGTTTAAGATTGAAACTCTCGAAACAGAGAGAGTAAAGGTTATTGATCTGATTTCAGCTAAGACTGACATAAAGCCGGGCTCAACTCTTTCCGAGATAACATCAGGAATTGACAGCGATTCATCTGCGCGAATTATGAAAAGCGGCATTGAACTCAAAAATGTAATAATTAAACTCAGGGATAAACAGGAGTCTAATAAAAAACTTCTGCAGGATAATATTGAGTTTTTTGAAATATTAATATCTGATCTTAAGAACAGTTCTTCCCTTAAATCCGGATACGGCAGCGATGGTAAAGAGAAATCCCGTGTTGTGAATCCTGTACTGTTCAATACAAAAGCTTAAAGGAGGGAGATATGTCTTCTACATTCATGGGGCTTGAGATAAGTAAACGGGGGCTTCAGTCGCACCAGCAGGCGCTGCATGTTACCGGGCATAATATATCAAACGCTGAGAACAAGGAGTACTCCAGACAGCGTGTAATCATCACCTCGGCAGATCCAATATATGAACCTGCTTTTAACAGAGCAAACGTAGCGGGTCAGATAGGCCAGGGTAGTTATGTTGAAAGTATTGAAAGGATCAGGGATTCTTTTATCGATGACAGAATTGTAACAGAAAAGAATACCATGGGTTACTGGAAGTCAAAAGATGATTTTATCTACCAGGTTGAAGCAATATATAATGAGCCCTCCGACCAGTCTATGAGAAGCAGAATGGACGCGATGTGGGCTGCATGGCAGGAACTTTCAAAATATCCTGAAGAGAGATCCACAAGAGAGGTTGTCAAGGAGAAGGGCGTTCATCTCGCTAATGAGCTGAATAATGTTTTCAGGCAGCTTTATACACTTCGTGAAGACGCGGACAGGCAGGTAGTACAGAAGGTTGAGCAGATCAATATATACGCTGCTGATATAAGAAGCCTTAATGAAAGGATACAGAAAGCTGAAGCTTTAGGAGACAGACCTAATGATCTTATGGACAGACGGGATGCTCTTGTTGAAAAGCTCTCAGTGATAGTAAACATCTCGGTTGGCCGCAGTGATAAGGATGAGACAATTGTATATATAGATGGAGAGAACCTTGTGCAGGGTAATATTTTCCGCCCTTTGAAAGCTGTAAAAAACCCTGACAACAACGGAATGCATGATGTAGTCTGGAAAGATACCGAAACCTCTGTATCCGTAAAAAATGGTGAGCTTGCGGGCCTTATAGAGGTGAGGGATATTATAATCAGACAGAACATCACTGATGTTAACGCGCTTGCGATTAATCTTTCTGACCTGACAAATGAGGTACACAAAGATGGTTTCGGCAGGCGCGGACAGACAAACCTTGAATTTTTCAGACATCTTAATATAAGCGATAACAATGAGGGGAATTTCGATCTTAACAACGACGGAGTTAATGATATTTCTGCTGTCTATAAAGTTGCAGGTAACAATAAGCTTGATGCATCTGCTGCAATAGGGATTGCAGGAACCCTGACTTTCGCGAGGAATGACAAGTTTGATTCAATTGCAGAAGTTGATTACAATGAATCTGATACAGTTAATTCTGTGATGAAAAAGATTAATGACGCGAATGTCGGTGTGGTTGCTTACATAGATCATAACGGGCATTTCGCGATTAAGGCAACAGCCGCAAAAGATGATGACAGAAAACATTTTATGATCAGGCACCTGGAGGACTCCGGCCAGTTTCTTGTGGGGCTTACCGGTGTCCTGAAGCAGAGCGGCCAGATGGGGTCCTTTGATTACAGACGTATTGATGATATAATGAAATTCATCCCGCAGCGGGAGCATATCACTATAACACCGAAATTTAACCCTGCGGCACATATCGCAGTTTCTGACTCTGTAATGCGGGATGTGGATGTTATTGCAGCTTCGAAAGGGAAAGATGTAGGCGGTACCGGTGATTATAATGTTACAAACGGTATCGGTGATGGAACAAATGCTCTGGAAATTGCAAGTCTCCGTCATAAAACATCCATGGTTGACACAAAAGCTACTTTTAACGAATTCTACACAGCTCTGATTTCAAGAATAGGAAGCCAGGGTGAAGAGACCAAAAACAGGATGGAGAACCAGACAGTGATGCTGAAGAACCTTGAGAATCTCAGGGAATCGGTTTCCGGGATAAACCTTGATGAAGAGATGGCCGGGATGGTGGCATTTCAGCATGGTTACAATGCTTCTGCAAGGATGATAAGTACAATAGACAAGATGCTTGAAACAATAATCAGGCTGGGGGCATAAATCATGAATAGAATAACAAACCAGATGATCAACAATACAATGACCTATAATCTGCAGAGACACCAGATTGATATGGACCAGTTTCAGAATCAGCTTGGTACAGGGAAAGCTGTGCGGATACCGCGTGATAATCCAATCGCGGCAACAAATCAGATGCTCTACAGAACGCGATTGAGCGAGATAGATCAATATATCAGCAATATAGGTGAAACCCAGGCAAGACTTAATGAGGTGGATACGGCGCTTCAGTCATCTCTCAGGATCTTTCAGAGGATCAGAGAGCTTGCAGTACAGGGAGCAAACGGCATATATTCAAACTTTGAGCGTAAAGAAGCCGCTGCTGCTGAGATGAACCAGCTTCTCGAAGAACTTGTGAGTATTGCGAATCAGAAAGGTGCCACAGGGAGATCTATTTTCGGCGGATTCAATACAGGCACGGAAGAGCAGCCTAATCCTTTCGTCCCGATTTACATGACACTTACAGCGGGCCGTCAGGGTGATGCTATGATTGGTGTTGAATACAGGGGAAATATAGGGGAGCAGATTCGCGAGATAAGCAAGGGTGAATATCTTGAAGTAAATATACCCGGCAATAAAGTATTCTGGGCTACAGAGCAGACTTTAACGTCCGGTGCAGATTCTACAAACTACAGCGCCTCAAGCAACCAGGTAATTAAAATTGACGGCAAAGAGATTGAAATTGCAGCGGGTGATAATGTTGATATAATAATAGACAAGATTAATAATTCCGGAGTCAGCGTTAAGGCTTCAAAAGGGGGAATTAATAACCTTATACTCAACACGACAACGCCTCACCAGATTTGGCTTGAAGATAAAGGGAGCGGGACTGTTCTGCAGGATCTCGGCCTTGTTAATAAAAACTTTCCCCAGCCGCCGAACAATATTGATCCCACTGCATCAATAGGCGGAATGTCGATTTTTGATATGATGATTCAGGTCCGGGACGATCTCGTCAGAGGTGACCAGGAGCTTGTAGGTGGACGTGACCTCGGTCTGATAGACGGGGCGCTTGATAATATTCTGAGGCATCTTGCAGCAACAGGAGCAAGGCAGAGCAGGGCTGACGAACTTGCAAAAAGATCGGAATACGAAAAGGGTAATATCACGGAGTTATTAGCAAAAACTGAAGGTATAGATTACCCTGAAACTATAATGAACTTTAAGTGGCTTGAAAGTGTTCATGATTATGCTTTATCTGTTGGCGCAAAAACAATTAAGTCTACACTTCTCGATTTTTTAAGATAAAATATAAATAAGGAGCTGTAATTGAGCATTAAAATTCAGACTAAACCTTTTGGAGAAATCGAAGTGAATGAACTTCAGGTGATTGATTTCCCTGACGGTATTCTTGGTTTCGATTTCATAAAAAAATTTGTAATACTTGACGCGGAAGATGAAGGTTCTCCATTTAAATGGATGCAGGCATTTGATGAAAAAGATCTTGCTTTCGTAATTATAAGGCCTGTCGATTTTTTAGAGAATTATGAACTTTCTATTTCACAGAATGACTTTGAAACTGTTAAAGCTGAGTCTCCGGATGAACTGATTGTTTTTGCAATAGTCACAATACCGGATAAAGCTGAAGATATGACTGCTAATCTCCAGGGACCGATCATAATCAATCCTTCAACAAGACTCGGGAAGCAGGCGATATCTATGAGTGACCGTTATAAGGTCAGGCATAGAATACTTGACGAAATGAAACGTCATACCGGGGCAGGAGGTTAGTTTATGCTCGTTCTTGCCAGGAGACTCAATGAAAGCATAATGATCGGTGATGATATTGAGGTAGTTGTAATCGATATAAAAGGTGACCAGGTAAAGCTCGGTATAAAGGCTCCAAGAAAGGTAACCGTTCATAGGAAAGAGATTTATCAGGAGATCAAACAGGAGAATATCGCTGCAATGGGTTCTGAATTTGNNGATCTTTTTAAGAAGGATAAGAATAAATGATTGTTCCCGGTTATCTCTATGAACTGTCGGCTGCTTACATTTTAATATTTCTGATCCGTGAATACATTGCATGGAAGCGTATTCTTTCATTGAAATATTTTCTTACTCCGATGATTACTGCTTTAGCAGTGTTCATAGTTTTAAGTTCAATCGGATGTTATGGAATAGGCCGGTATAGTTTTTTGATTTTCTCCTCACTTATTGCCGCGCTTATTGCTGATACGCTTCTGATGATTGAAGAAACCAGTTACCTGAAGAATGGGATAATATTCTTTATGCTGGGGCATCTGTTCTATGTGGCCGCGTTCAGTTCTGATATTACATTTAAAAAATGGAATATAATTCTTATAATTATTATTGCGCTTATCAATGTAATACAGTTGAAATTAATGAAAAAGCATGCAGGGGGGATGTTTGTCCTGGTTACTTTGTATGTAGTTGTAATCGATATTATGGGTTATCTTGCAATAACAAAACTGAATGACGGGACAGGCCCTTACGAGATTGCGGTAGCAGCGGCAGCAGTACTTTTCTGGATATCCGATTTTATACTTTCAATAAATGCTTTTGTAAAGAAAATACCGCACAGTACTGTTTATACATGGCTTTTCTATGCTCCGGCACAGCTTCTTTTTGCGTGGTCTACTGTATTAATTAATCGTGTTTGAGCACGAGATATTTGCGTCCGAAAATCCGGACTCTTCCTGAAAACAGTCTGCTTGCAACTTCAAGGGGCTCAATAAGAGGTGATATCATATCATAAGAGCCATGTATCTCCCGCCCCGTATGGTCTGCCGCATAGCATAATTTCCCCTGATCTATAATCAGCATTTTAGCAGGAATGATGAAATTCGAGTCCGGGGCTTTCATTAAATCAATAAAAGGAATTACTTTGCCGTTATATGATATTTTTTCCGGAGCTTCATCGCTTTGTAAAAGATTATATTCAGCAGTTTCAAGTTGAGTGTATTTAGTAATAAAAAGTGACCCGTTGCGTTCAAATGTCGTCCATTTAAAATGCAGATTTTTTCCGATCTTCTTTTCATCCGGTTCAGTTTCCGGCGGGAGTTCAGGATATATTATTTCATCCGATGATGCTTCGTGAAAAAAACTGGTGTTAAATTTTTCAAGTTTTTTTAATAGATGCTCAGCTATCTTTACAAGACTGGAATTGTCACTGAGGTTTCTTTTATAAATTTCAGAAATGGACTTCAGTCGAAGGATAAGTTCGAGGCCTTCATGGTTGCTGAAGCTTCTGAAGATTGCGTTGCTGATATCGATAGTATCTGACA
>DINC01000306.1:7166-7307 GCA_002425885.1 Spirochaetia bacterium UBA5550
AGTTTATTGAATATATCATCAGAAATAGAATTTCTTGAATTAAGATCACTGATTATATCATGGATGGTTCCGGTGAGCTCTGAGAGAAACTGCTCATTCGTACCGGAAAAATCGTTATATGCCGGATGTTCCTGAATTTTT
>DINC01000241.1:0-8784 GCA_002425885.1 Spirochaetia bacterium UBA5550
GCTGAAGTTTTTTATCGATAAGCCTTTTACGTTTCATATTAATTCTCCGGTTTCATTATCTGAACATATCAAATATCCAAAAAATATTTCCCGTCAAGCAAAATGCCTTGTAAAATAATAAAGCTCTGATAAAGTAATCTTCTGAATATAGAAAAATAACCGGTTCTGATTCTTAAATAATACTGAAAATGAAAAAATTAATATATGCATTAATTCCCGCAGCTTTTCTATTACCGGGAGCTCTCTTTGCAGGGCCTAATCATGGCCCCGTATTTAAAGGATTTTATGCACCCTACGGGGCAGGGTCGTATACTGTCCCTTATGATAAATCTATTAATGGTGGAAATAATAACGGCTTGTCATCCGGTTCAATGCGGGATAGTGATAATGCATTTAAAACTCTTAAGGGATATTCCCTGTCATGCGGATACTTTTATGACTGGTTACAGTGTGACATCAGCTATACAGGTATTGAAACAGATAACCTGATTGTTGAGCACGCCTCAACTCCGGGCAATGAATATTCAGCTGACGCAGAATTATCGGTTGCGGACCTGAGGGCCGGGTACCGTTTCAGCAATCCCGGTGATACATCGTATAAATGGCTTTATCTCGGTGTGCGGAGGTCTGAGCTGGAAATTTCATACAATAATACTGAATCGAAAGCCACAGGATTCATTGCCGGATTCTACGGGTTCAGCAGTTTCGGTTTATCCTCACCCTTTGAGTTCGTGCTGACCTGGGATGTTTGTATTGCGGGGTATCGTTATAACTGGAACAGGTTTCATTCAGACGTATATATTGACGTGAGCCGGAAATTCGCCATGGATTTAGGCCTCTCGGCCGGAGCCGGGGTGCAGTATGAGCCATGGGATCTTGCTGTAATTCTTAAAGTTTCCCCCTTTGTTTCATACAGGAAGTATGAGGAGGAGGATATCGCAGGCAACAGGAGTACTAAAATGTCGCTTGGCGGGACATTAATAGGTATTGAAGTTGTTTTTTCAATTCCGGATTATAAGAATAATATTGTAGAATAATACCAGGTAAAACAGGATTTTCCGTGAAAAGAATAACTGAGTATATATGTTGTTATGTGATAATGCTGCTGGTTATAACCGGATGTTCCTCGGTGCGCTATGAAAAAAATCATATCACTGATAGAATCGGCGGGAACCCTTCTACCCTTATTCTTAATTATGAGAACAGAGCTAAACAGTATGATAAAGTAATTATTTATTCACATCTAAAAATATATATAGAGATAGAGGAGCCCTTCATTATAAGCATCCCTGAATTTAAACCCGCTGATAAAATTTACAGTATAGCGGCAATTGAAGGTACAGCAGTGTACCGTCTGAAAATCAGCAGCAGCGGAACTGTTATCTCAACAGAAAAGAAGCTGTCAGCAGGCCTGGGACTTGATGAAGCAGCAGATGAAATATTAAGTCAGCTTAAAATTGAACCAGCGTGGATGGCTGGTGGAAGCTTTAACTCAACAGCAGATGTCAGAATCTCATTCATTACGGATGGTGAGCAGTGAAAAAGTTAATCGCTGCAATTCTGACTGTTTTCTGCGGTACAGCGCTGTACGCACATTCTGTTTCGGGCCGGATAACAGACAGCAGTACGGGTGAACCTGTACCCGGTGTATCTGTTGCCATTGAGGAACTGCGGGATGTTCAGATAACAGCCCCTGACGGAAGTTTTACATTCAGCCGTGTTCCTGCCGGCTCTTACAGACTTCATACGGCGCACCCCCTTTACGGAAATAAAGAGATCACCATTCGTGTTAAAAGAAGATTTATTATTGATATTGAGCTTTCCGGTAAAGTTTACAGCCTCACTCCTGTTGTGAGCGCAAATAAAGAGGTTAAAACACGTCCCGGCAGTCAATCTGTAACTTCTGATGATATTAAATATATGCCGATGACCGGTGCTGGCGATTCACTACGTCTGCTGCAGACCCTTCCGGGAGCGGGGAGTTCCTTTACCATGTCCAGTGTCCCTGTAATCAGGGGACTCAATCCGATATATGATAAAACTTATGTTGATGATATACCTGTAGATTATCCGTATCATTACTTTCCACCTGTTGTTCCGCTGCTCTCTTCAATAAATGAAACAATAATAGAAAGAGTTACAATAAACAAAGGCCCTTACCCTTTAACCTATGATGACAGCATAGGGAGCATAATCCATGTGAAAACAAAAGAGGTCAGGCAGCCCGGCGTTCACGGAAAAATCATTGTTAATCCGCTTCTCCCCCTTTTTCCCACTGTATACTGTGAAGCCGCACCTGCTGCTGATTTTTCAATACTCTTTGCCGGACGCAGGACATACGTAGACTGGGCTGCTGATGCTGCGGATATTGACACTGACAATACTTTTTATTTTCAGGACCACTATCTGAAGCTGAGATATAACCTTTTTTCCAGGCACAGATTATATTTAACTTCAATGGGTTCTGATGATTATATCTCAACAAAAGATATCAATGCGCGGACTGAATATCATACTGAATCATTAAAATGGCAGTATCTGGTGAACAGAAAAATTTTTCTTGAAACCTCATTTCTGCGGAGCAGGACAAATCATTATTACAGCAGCGGGGATGCTGATGCGGGGGATACTCCTGTGGCTGTTGTTTTCTCTCCCATTATGTACAGAGTTGCGCAGACAGTTACAGCTGATTTATCATTACTCAGTCTTAAAACCGGATATGAGTATACAGTGCATAAGGACGGAGTATCGGGGAACATAGATCTCTCTGAGCTTGTGGATTATGATATTAAAGAGCAGTCCGGAGATAATGTATCAGCATCATTCCCCATTAAGGGTAAAAGTTTTTCCCTGTTTAATGAAACCGGTGTTGACCTTAAGCCTGTATATCTGAATCTCGGTGTGCGTTATAAATATTACGGCCCCATTAAGAGCAATTCTGTTTCATATCGCGGAATCGTATCATATACAGTGAAAAGTCACGAACTGAAAATATACGGCGGCGGAGGATCATACCATGCTCAGCCTGATATGTATTACTACCTCGGAGAATCAGGGAGCAATCTTAAAGAGGCAAAGTCCTGGAACGGAATTTTAGGTTTTGAAAAAAAAATTACAGACTCTGTCACAGGTCAGATTGAAACTTATTATACTGAATATGAAGATCTGTTCTCATCAGGCTTTGATGCGGTATCAAGCACGGAACTTCGCAGGCTTTCGCAGATAAATCCGTATTCCAGGGATAACAGCGGAAAGGGCTATGGCGCTGAGTTTTTTCTGAAGGGTAAACTCGGTAAATTCGAGGGCTGGGCAGGTTATTCTATTTCAAAAACACGGATGAGTGACGGAGTGGATGAATACGACTCCGATTATGATCAGACTCATATATTCAAGGCGGCACTTCTTACACACAGGGGGAGGTGGACGCCATCAGCGGTATGGCATTACTATACCTCAATGCCGTACACTCCTGTGATCGGCTCAACTTCTGACGGGGGCGGGGGTTTTAATCCGCAGTACGGCAGTTATAACTCCGGGAGATATCCCGCACATCACAGGCTCGACGCGAAACTGACATACACCAGGGGGAATATACGCTGTTATGCGGAGTTCTGGAACATATATTATGTTTATGGATACGACAGAGGAGACAGGGAATTTAAAACCAGTAAATCGTATCTTTTCCCGGTATATGACAAAGATAAACCATACAGCAGCAGCAACCCCGAAAAACAGGAAGATATACCTCTTGCATTTCTATGGTTAGGAGTTGAGATATGCTTCTGAGATTAACTGCTGCCTTACTCATTCTCCTTCTGCCGCTTTATGCCGATAGCGCGCTTATAACAACAGATCGATATGAATTTAACGATGCTGAATCTGATATAAAGATCCTTAAATCAATAATCGCAAGGCGTCCGGATGATCTTAAAACAGTTAAACGGCTGATAAACCTTACATTCGCTATGGAAAAGTTTGAAGAGACGGAAAAATACTGTGAACAATACCTGCGCATTCAAAAAAACAGCGAAGCTGCATATACAAAAATAATCGCGGCAGCATCACTTGGTAAGTTTAAAAGCGCGGCGGATCAGATTGAACCTTTCATTGATGAATACAAAAAAGAATTGAGCAGCAGGGATGTGATGCTCCTCAGATATAAAGGGGCTCTTTACAGAAAATCGGCTGTAAGCAGAGGTGAACCTGAAGGCGGGAAGAAGACATCCTGGGGTGAGAATTCATTGATTAAAACAGTAATCCACCGTGACAGCATCTTTGCAGGATATAATTTTAATGAATATGCACATACTGTTTTTAAAGTAAACGGGAATCGTGTGTCTGACGCTGGTAATTTTCCCGCGTACCTCTCCGGCATCCCGTTTTCATCAATAAGCTTTGTCTCCATATCTGATGATGGAAGAGAAGTTCTGGTCAGTTCCCGTTCAGGAGATAAATCTTCAATCTATATCCGCAGGTATCTCCCCTATAAAAAAAGATGGTCATCATGGGAGAAACCGCATAAACTTAATCCCGGTATATGGAACCATTACCCGAATTTTATTGATAACAACACGGTTCTGTTTTCATCAACTGACGGTGAAGACTATGATCTCTATATTTCAAAAAGAGATAAAGACGGGGAGTGGGGTGAAGCCCGCAAACTGCCCGGTGTGAATACACCGCTTGATGAGATATCAGTATCAATTCATCCTGACGGTGAAACACTCTACTTCTCTTCAAACGGTTATGAGGGGATGGGCGGTTATGATATATATGGCGCAAAACTTACGCGGGAAGGTGAATTTTACGAAGTGACTGGTATTAAAAACGTCTCTTCCGCGAATACATTCAGAAATGAAAAATATCCGGTATTTATTAATTCAGCCGGGAGTGCCGCGTATTTCAATTTCAGTGCGGGTATGAATAATAATGTTTATATCTGCGGCGACCTGCCGTATAAACCGCTGCCTGTATTTTTCTATGATGCGGAAGTTGTTGATGATTCATCGGGGCTTCCGGTGGAAGGCTCACTTGCGGAATACAAAGCTTCGGGAGCTGACTTCACGTTGAACAGGCCTGTGTATTCAGACGGCTTTACAGGCGCGACTCTCCGCCGCGACATGAAGTATGCCATCGCAATAAGAGCAGAGGGCTATGAAAATTTCACAAAAGGTATCTCATTTTCAGGAACCGGTGACAGAATCACAGATAACATCCGGCTTAAGAAAAAATCTGTTAAGGTGCCGGCCCCTGTTTACACAGTGCTTATCACAACACTGAAGCTGCACAATTGTGATGAGGCAAAAGCCCGTCCTGTATTGGATATTCTCGAGGAAAAAACAGGTGTCCAGGGTGACGGTGCCAGGCGCAGTAAAAATATTTTATCATTTACGGCATGTGGAGACAAAGATTGCGCGCTGCGTGACGGCCGGACAGTTCAGGCGGATTATGTGGTGTTCGGATCTCTCTCTGCAAAAAAAGAGTCAGGTATGAAAACTCTCGGTGAAACCGGTGAAGACCAGTACCTTGCAAAAAAAGTAACCGGAACAGTTTATACTCTTGAGCTTAAAATGATAAATGTGTCTTCCGGGATAGTTACCGTATCATTTAAAAAGAGCACTTCTGACCCTGATGTATTAAAAAAGATCACAAATGAATTTATCCGCAAAGCGGCACCGGAGTTTGAATAGATTTGCTGCATTTCTTTTTTTTATTTGACATGAATCCGGTCTAAATGCAAGTTGTTCGCAATTAAAGAAGCGGGTATTTATGTTGTCAGTATATTCCACGTATGTCACTGCAATTTTTCTTGAGGGGATATTTTTTCTCACCATAGGGGTAATTATATCATCTCTTATCGATGTTTTTATCTCTGATAATACAATAAGTAAAATTGTACCTTCCGGAAGGGTTACCGGTATTGCAGTTTCTTCTTTAACAGGAATTCTGTTTCCCGTATGTGAATGCGGTATTGTACCCGTAGTAGCCGGTTTGATAAAAAAGGGGCTCCCGGTATCACATGCGGTTACCATGCTTCTCTCAATACCTGTAGTGAATCTTGTAACATTCACCAGCACATATTATGCTTTCCCCGGCACCCCGGTAATTGCATTTCTCCGGATGGCAGGGGGAGTTGCAGTATCCTTCTGTTTAGGTTTAGCTGTAAGCCTCTTTCTCGATGATGACTCCGTGCTTAAAAGGAAACCGGAAGAAAAGAAGTATAAACCGGTAAACCTGGAAAATTTTGTAATCCTGGATCATCTTTGTTCTCCGGGGTGTTCATGTCATCATCATGTTGAAACTCACAGTAAACTGACTCCCGCGGAAAAAATCAGAGGCGTTCTTAATCATTCGGTGGGGGAGTTTTTTGAAACAGGGAGATACTTTATCATCGGGATTCTTGTAACAGCAGCATTCCAGACTTTCGTGCCGAAGAATGCATTTGATGGTGTTTCATCCGCCTTTCCACTTCCGGAATTATTTATGACCGGCTATGCATACATTCTTTCAATCTGTTCGCAGACAGACGCATTCGTTGCGCGTTCCATGTCGTCATATTTCGGCCCCGGCGCTCTTTTATGTTTCATGATATCCGGTGCAATGATTGATGTAAAGACAACTTTGATGCTCCGTGTAATCTTCCGGAAAAGATTTATTATTTTGCTTGCTGCAGGAATCATTATTTCAACAGTCTGTTTTTCTTTTCTGGCTGAAACGGTGCTGAAGATACTATGAAACTGTTCCGTTATATATATATGTTCAGAGAGTTTATATTACTCTCGCTTCTTTTCATATCCCTGGAGCGGCTGGTGAACGGCCGTCAGCTTTATTCTTTCCTTAATCCCGGTTATCATCTATTTGTGAACCTTGCTTTGGTTACGGTTTTTTTTCTGACCGGCGCAGCGCTTTTTATTTCAGCAGGCAGAGAGCCGGAGGACAACACTCCGCGGGAATACTTCAAGTATTTTGTTTTTATTGTTCTCGTTGCTCTGTTAAACACAGGTTCTGACAGTACAGCTTTCAGTTCACATTTAACAGCCGGGAATAGCATTACACCGGATGTGTCGATGAACAGCTTCAGTGCGGCAGGCGACCTTAAGCCCGGTCCTGATAGTGATATATTTAATACTTCAGGGGATTTTATTGAAATAACAAAGGAAAATTACTATTTTATTGTAAATGATATATATTCTGCCCCTGAAAAATTTGCAGGGAAGAGAATAAGTATTGATGGGTTTGTCTATAAGTCAAAGAAGCTTAAACAGAAGGAGTTCGTAATTGCCAGGCTTATAATATACTGCTGCGCAGCTGATGCCGGCATCGGAGGTCTTATTGCAGATGCCGGCGGGATAAATGATAATTTCAGAAAAAATGAATGGCTCAGGGTAGAGGGAGTGCTGGCGCTTGAAAATAAAGGTGGAGAAAAACCTGCCCCTGTGCTTAAACTTGAATCATTTAAAAGGATACCGGCTGATAAAGAGCCATATATATATCCGGTATATAATTGAGAGGAACAATGGGTAAATGTACACCTGAATCTCTTCTGGAGGGGAGAAATATCAAGATCACCAGACAGCGTCAGATTGTACTGGGAGCGATTATTGACACAGGGAAACCCTTTTCCGCTTCCGATCTTCATGAAAGTCTGGGTAATGAAATGGATCTTGCAACTATTTACCGTAACCTGGAGATGCTTTGCGGAGAGGGTATTATACGGCAGGTGATGAATGAAAAGGAGAGGCAGTATTATGAGCTGGCATGTATACATAATCCTGAACATCCTCATTTCTACTGCAACATCTGCGGGAAGATATACTGCATGAAGCAGGATAAACCTATGCGTTTAAAAAAAAGGCTCCCCGGTGACTTCACCGTGGAACAGACAGTTCTTCAGTACAGGGGGATCTGTCCTGATTGCAGTAAAGAGTAAATGCGAATAATTTGCAGATAAATTTTAAAAACTTGACAATCATCACGTGTGTTAATTTAAATGCAAACGATTCGCATTTAAATTAACTGGAGGATTTTAAATGAAAAAGGTNNCGGTTTCTGTTTTTATGGTTTCCGGTTGCGGGAAAAACGAAGATATTAAATCGGGTAAAATTAATGTTTTTACAAGTATTATGCCTCAGAAATATTTTGTTGAACGTATTGGCGGAGATCGTGTAAGTGTAAATGTACTGGTCGGTCCGGGGAAGAGTCCTGCAACATATGAACCTCTTCCAGATCAGGTTATAGCACTGGGCACTGCCGATCTTTTTTTTACTATAGGTGTTAATTTTGAAAAAGCCTTCATCCCTAAAATTGCAAAGTCTCTGCAATCCCTGAGGATCGTAGATACTTCTGAAGGGATAAAGAAGAGGACTATTGAATCAGATGATCATGATGACCACGGCGAAGCTGAGCATGGTCATGAGGCGGGCGCTCCTGATCCGCATATCTGGATGTCTGCCCGGCTTGTAAAGCAGCAGGCTTTAAATATATATAATGCTCTTGCTGAGAAAGATCCTGAAGGTAAAGAGGTTTATAAAAAGGGGTATGAGAGTTTTATTGCTGACCTAGATAAAGCAGATGCTGAACTTAAAAAAGCACTGGAACCGTTTAAAGGGCGCACGCTTTTTGTATTCCATCCCGCCTTCGGATATTTCGCGGATGAATACGGCTTTAAGCAGGTGGCCATCGAAACAGGGGGGAAGGAACCTTCTCCGTCAGTTCTTGAATCTATAATTAAAAAGGCAAAAGCCGATAAGGTAAAGGTTATATTTGTTCAGCCGGAATTTTCTC
>DINC01000241.1:8824-10714 GCA_002425885.1 Spirochaetia bacterium UBA5550
TCTTAACCCGCTGAATCCCGATTACCTGAATAACCTTTTATATATTGCGGCAGAGGTAAAGAAGGCATTATAAATATGAATAAGAAGGCCGGAAAAATCATATCAATAAAGAATCTCTGTTTTTCGTATAGTCATTACCCGGTACTCAGTGACGTGAATATCGATATATACGAGAAAGAGATTGTCAGTATCGTCGGGCCAAATGGAGGGGGGAAGACAACTCTCCTCCGCCTTATCCTTGGTCTGCTTAAACCGAAGTCCGGAACCATACTTGTAGACGGCAGACCTCCGGCATCTGCGTCACAAATAATAGGGTATGTACCTCAGCGTGCACGCCACGATAACAGTTTTCCTATAACTGTTTTTGAAACTGTTCTTTCGGGCAGGGTCAGGCCTCTCGGTTTTTATACAAAAACAGACAGGCTGAAAGCAGCGCAGTCTCTTGACGAAGTGGGGCTTTCAGATTTTATCAAGGAACCTTTCAGCAGCCTTTCAGGGGGACAGATGCAGAGAGTACTCATCGCCCGTGCTCTGACTACAGACGCCAGGATCCTCATGCTGGATGAACCGACATCCAACATCGATCCTTCAGCTGGAGACACGCTTAACTCTCTCCTGAAAAAACTTAATGAAACAATGACCATTCTTCTTGTAACTCATGATACCGCGTTTGTAGCCAATATAACAGACAGGGCACTCTGCATAAACAAAACCCTGGTTGAACATCCGGCGGATGATAATTTTTGCGGGATGCTTGCCTCTGTCTATGATGGTAATCCCCTTGTGGTCCGGCATGAGAAACTGATTGTACAGAGCGACAGAGATAAATGTAACCATGGTGATGATAAATGAACGGATTCCTGAACGCGTTATTAAATCCGGAGATGCCATTTATCCGTTTTGCTCTCATTGCAGGCCTGCTGTCCAGTATCCCCTTCGGAGTTATCGGATCTTTTGTGGTTGTTAAACGGATGACGTATATCGCAGGGGCATTGAGTCACGCGGCTCTTGGCGGTATCGGTATTGCTCTTTATATTGGTGAAAAATACCATGTGGAATTTTTTACGCCGATGATGGGAGCATTTCTCTTCTCCATGCTGGCAGGCCTTGTGATCAGTATGGCTGTAATATCAGGGAAGGAGAGAATTGATACAGTCATAGGTGTAATCTGGGCAGCAGGGATGTCAGTCGGTCTTCTTTTTATATCCATAACTCCGGGATATGTTGATCCTATGAGTTATCTCTTCGGAAATATTCTGCTGCTTACCGGTTCCGATCTTGCACTCATCTCGATTCTAAACGGGATAATTTTGTTTTTCAGTTTTTTCTTCTATAACCAGCTCCTGGCCACTGCCTTTGATGAGGAATTCACAAGGATAAGAGGTGTGAATACTGTTGTCTACCAGATCATGCTTATAATGCTCATATCAATGACTGTGATATTAATGATCAGCATTGTGGGTATTGTTATGATTATAGCGTTCCTTACAATACCACCGGCAATTTCAGGTTTTTTTACAAAGCGTCTCAGGAGCATGATTGCATTTTCAATTCTCCTGTGCGCTTTCATTATGAGCGCGGGACTGTTTCTGAGCTACCTGCTGAAGCTCCCTGCAAGTTCTGTTACAATACTCCTGGCGTCATCGATCTACGTAATCTGTTTCATGTTTAAAAGAGATTATTAAAGAAAGTGTGCGGCTTGATAATAACGGTAATTGACGGTGGATGACAATAAGTCTTGACAGTCTGAAATATCAGAAGATAATTTATTACATCTGAATAAATAAAAATAATTCTGCAGCCGGGGTTTTGTCAGAATATTTCCGGTTATGAATTATCCGGGAGAGGTTAAGTGAAGAAAAACACAGCTCAGGAAGTCATTAATTGTTT
>DINC01000241.1:10759-11330 GCA_002425885.1 Spirochaetia bacterium UBA5550
ACAGGATGTTCATCAGCTTCAAAAAAGCAGATAAATGAAAATGTTGAGCCTATTGTTTTTGGAACAGTAAAAAACAGAGGTTATATTGTCGGTGTCAATGCAGGTGATTTGCATTATTTCTTTTTAATACAATCAGAGTATCTTAAATGTACCGGCGGCAAGGATAATTACTATAATTTTTATTTAGACAATAACCGGAAAATTGATCTCATAAATCTGAAAATAGATTTTTTAAAAAGAAAGGACGGTTCCGAGGCTACAGAGTTTGATATTCTAAACTACTATTTGAAAATGGAGATGGATTATAATCTGAAAACCTATGGAGAAAATATCAAATTCGGGAATTCCCGTATAGACAGAAATTCAATAAAAGGACTCTACTGGAAATTTGACCGTCCGGTTAAAGATAAAAATATACCCCCAAAACATATGGGGCTCACTATAGTTAAAAACAGGAATAATATAATCAGCTTTGTTGCAGCAACAGATGAGAAAGGGGAAGATGCCTATCTGAGGCTGCTGATAAACATAGCTATTACCGCTACAACAGTTAATACAACCATTACTAAGG
>DINC01000018.1:0-3247 GCA_002425885.1 Spirochaetia bacterium UBA5550
CCAGTTTTAGGGGTGCAGTCCAATTCAGGAAGAGCCCAATGATCCGTACACAAAGAGAGGTTCAAACTACGGGATAATTATGGTTTACCTGACCCCTTTTAACAAAAGGGACAGAGTAGCAAATGATATACTTGAATCTTTAAGACTTAAATCTGAAGCCTATAGAGACCAGTTCACCAAGATTGAATACGGGTTGGTACGAACGGGTCCTCCTGTCGGGAAACCTGTCAGTGTAGCCATAAAAGGTGACGATTTTGAAGTTCTGAAAAAAATAGCTGCCATATTCAAGGAACACCTGGTGACAGTACCCGGACTGAAAGATGTTAAAGATGATTATGAAGATTATAAAAATGAACTCAGGGTTTACGTGGATGAAAAAACCGCAGCAGTTACAGGAATCACTGTATTCGATGTTGCCACAACAATACGTTCATGCTTTGAAGGAACAGTTGCAACAAAAATAAAAAAGACAGATGAAGAGATCGATATAAGGGTCATCTTTCCGGAAATATTAGATCCAATCTGAACAGTATAAGAGATGTTAAAATCGCAAACCATACAGGGAACCTCATACCTATAACGCAGGTTGTGCGATTTGATGATTCAGCAAGCGGAATATCTGTAATTAAAAGAAAGGACTGGAGACGTATAATCAACGTCACCGCAGAAATTGATGAAAAGGCAAAAGGTGTTACGTCAGTAACGGTAAACAGGACACTGCAGGATAAGTTCCCCGATATTGAAGAAAAATTCCCCGGTTATACTGTATCATACGAAGGGGAATTCAAGGACACCTCGGAATCGATGTCGAGCCTTTTAAAATCATTCATTGTTGCGGCCCTTGGTATCTATATCATTCTTGTATGGATATTCAGGTCGCTCTCCCACCCCTTTATAATCATGGGTGTTATCCCCCTGACACTTACAGGGATAATATGGATTTTCTTTTTTCACGGGCTCCCTCTCTCATTCATGGCTATGATGGGAGTTGTAGGCCTTGCAGGGGTTGTTGTAAACAATTCAATTGTGCTGATTGACTTTATACGGGTAAAACGGATGCAGGGGTTCAATCCTTTTGATGCGGCGCTTGACTCTTCCCCTAAACGGCTGAGGCCGATATTTCTTACAACTGTAACGACATTTTTCGGACTAATTCCTACAGCTTACGGCATTGGGGGATACGATCCGTTTCTTGTACCTATGGCCATCTGTTTATCCTGGGGTATTGCCTTCGGCACAATAATTACCCTCTTTGCAACACCGATACTTTATGTTGCCTTTGCGGATTTAAGACTTGTATTCTTCAGAAAATACCAGGAGGTACTGGGGCCTGAAAAAAAACCTACACTGGAACAGATTGAAACAGAGATCGAACAGACTGTAAAAACAGATATACTCACTGAAATACATGCAGAGTTAAGAGATGAGATCAAAAAAATTGCTCATGAGGAGATAGCGAAAAAACTCACGGCGGAAAAGAAAACTCCGCGAAAAAAATAAATACTTTATTCACATAATCTTAAAAAACATTTTACATTTAACAGTGTAAAATCTCTTATCAATATAATTCTTATTTTCAAGAGGTTCCTGTGTTTTCATTAAGTTCAATGGTCGATTTTTACTCCACTTTCGGATATATTGCTGTATTCGGGATGCTTTTATTATGCGGACTTGGAGTTCCGGTACCTGAAGATATTTCTATTATTGCAGGCGGTATCATTTCAGGATTAGGTTATACCAATGTACATGTTATGTGCATTGTTTCATTTTTCGGAGTCCTTGCCGGTGATATAATTGTATATTCACTCGGGAGATATTTCGGAGTACAGATTTTCAACAGAAAAATCGGGAAAAGACTCCTGAACAGTTCCTGGTATGATAATATACTGAAGAGCTTTCAAAAGAACGGGAAAATGGTGCTTTTCGCAGCAAGATTCATGCCCGGTCTGCGCGCGCCGATATTCCTGACTGCCGGAATAACTAAATTTACAGGTTACGGAACATTTATCCTGATAGACGGTTTCGCGGCACTTATCAGTGTGCCTGTGTGGACATATTTGGGATTCTATGGCGCGAGCAATATGGACGTGCTGCTGAAATGGATGAAGAACACTAAAATCGGAATAGTAATCGTACTTGCGGTTATAATTGCAGTCTATTTTATAGGAAAATTATTCAAGAAAAAGATAGTTAAAGCTGAAATTATAATGAAAAATGGTGATGAATAATAATACTGAGCTGATTTACTGATTTATGAAATTATAAACGGGGGGATATTCAATTCCCCTTTTCCGAATCCGCCCACCTCTTCCAGGCATCAGGTGCGTAACCGGCAGCAGCCTCTTTTCCACACCGAACTACCGGAGTTTTAAAAAGCACAGGAGCAGCGATGAGTTCCTCTTCGATATCATGCTTAATGTATTTCAGGTTCCTCTTTTCATACTCTTTAGACGATGTATCAATCAGTTCGTCAAGTGGAACGGATCTGGAAACCGCAGCAAGTTCACCTCTGCTCATCGCTTTTTCCGATAGATCTATAAACTGGGTTTTAACCCCCCTCTCTTTAAAGAACCTCTGAGCTTTGGCAGTGTCTTTACATTTTTTTGTTCCGAATATCTGGATCATCCGGGCTTTATTTCCCCTCTCTCCTGTAATAACCTCATCAGAATAGCAGCGCTGTTACCGATAATTTTCAGACATGTTCTCCCTCTTTCCGGGTCATGATATTCGTGCTTATTAAGCACACGGCAGCATGTTGAACCGAATTCTTTTTTAAACCTGTTATGGAACTCACCGGCAAAATCATAAGCTTCATCCCTGGACTGGTCTGAAGAAGTCCGCCCTTTCAGGGCACCTAAAATTATTACACCGCCGCTTAAAGCGCCGCATGTACACCCCGAACGCCCTATGCCCCCACCGAGCGGAGTTACAAGTCTTACCATCTCTTCACTTAAATCAGGCGCTATATATTCCCTGAAGGTCAGAAAAAGTGCCTCCGCACAGTTATAACCGCTTCTATAATAGTTTCCGGCCTTTTTACGAGCTTCTGCAATAAGATCCTCATTTATAACTATTTCTTTATTCATTCTATTAACCTCAACAAGTCTAAAGTTTAAACCATATGTCATCTTTTCAAGGAATTTATTGTAATAGTCTAATTTTATTTAAAAGACCGGAACTCTATTCTATCCTTCTACCAGACAGCAATAACAGCTGTTGTATTATGAAAGCCTTCAAGTGACCCGCT
>DINC01000018.1:3280-4550 GCA_002425885.1 Spirochaetia bacterium UBA5550
CCCGCCGTATTTTGCGAATTCCCCATAAGAGGCAAAACCGAGCATAGGACAGGAGGAGCTTATCCTCATTGCTTTGATCTGGTCCTTATAATTATCACCAAGCATCATTCTTCTTCCTGCGCAGTCTATAACAAACTGGAATCTGGGTTCTGTTCCTTTTAATCCTTTCACTATATCACCAGTCATCTCTTTCACAGATTCTATCATACTATCACATGTTCCATGCATTATCTGTATCCTGTCACCTGTTGAAAGAGATCCTGCCAGGACAATTGATTTGCCCGTGATTGACATCGGGGTCCTTATTTTCAGTTTTTCACCGGTAAGCATTTTCACACCAACAGGGAATTGTGCGAAAAGCGTCAGAATATCCTCCCCTTTTTTTATAACATTATACTTCTCAAGTTCATTCCTGTAAGCATCTGCGGCAGGCATATCATCAATTGTATGAATTACATTATTCTCACTTGAGGTTATCCTCATCTCTTTAAGGCCGGGAACAGGCTCAAATCCATGCCTTACCCCTATATTTACCTGTGATCCTCCGTTGATATAAGTTACTACAGCTCCACCTTCAAAAACATCCTCATCCAGGAATACCTTTGTTTTTTTAAAAGTCCAGTTATCACCGGCAAAACCGCCGAAAACTCTCCAGTGAATCGGTATATTCTTCCCAAGTTCCTTGATGAATTTTTCGCCGTCACAGGCCATGGCATCAGCAAGTATAAAAAGTGTATGCCCCATACCTTTCGCAGGAGTAATTTTTTTTGATATATCAGACGAAACAGATGCATAATCCCCACCCTGAAACATTACCTTCAGAGGCTGAACTTCAACTTCATCTCCGCATAAGAATCCACCTGAAACTGAATTCATTCCGATACCCCTTTCGGTAAAAGAGGCCCCCCCTGTAGTAGCGCCAACTACCGGGATTCCGGTTAGCTTTTTTATTTTTTTTACAATTTTTTGTATATCCGCGCTTATTGGCAAATAAACCACTGCTAATTTTGGCGTCTCTTTACAGGCACCGAATTTTCCTGAAATTTCTTTTTCCAGTTCCTCATCATTCATTATAACCGGACCGAATGTCACAAGCTGCATATCACTTCTCCTTAATTCTTTAAAGTATAAACCCCTGTTGAATCCTGTAAGATGTTCAATCCAGGAACAATAGAGTGTCATAATTAAACAATGAACTGCATGTACCGGATAACTGTCAATATTCAGTAGTTTAAATCTTAACGACCTATACGTCTTGAACAAATAATCT
>DINC01000024.1:0-3284 GCA_002425885.1 Spirochaetia bacterium UBA5550
TCGATAGATATTTATGGCGCTAGCATTTGATGGTTTTATATCAAAATAATCTATAGCTATATTAACAGCTGGTGGTGAACCATCATTACCAGTCATTCTTGTCATGGGTATCATTTTGATTGAAATATCTTGATCGCCTGGCCCAAGATCAAGCGTTTGATGTCCTCCCCAATTCTTATTCCCTGTAATGGAGGAAATGATTGTAAGGGTAGTATTTTTAGATGATGGTATTATTATAGTGAATTCTGTTGCATTATAGGCGATAGGATATGTTATTTCTTCAAAGCTTGGAGATGTTACATGCAATGTAACAGAACAGGATACAGTTCTGTTAGTATCGGTCCATTCATAACTAATTATAGCCTCAGCCCTGGTACTGAAAAACTCCAGCACTCTGTCAATAAAATGTTTCTTAGTCTGAATCCCCATGGCTGCAAGGTCATTTCTCTCAAGGTGTATGGTTACCCTTGCTTCATTTTTATCATCGTAGCACCTGGTTGTTGTTATTGCTATTCCGGCAGCCAGCAGAAGTATTATCATTATTCCGAAAATTTTTCTGGAAAACATATTTCTCCTCCTTTAGAGAGAGTAGTATTGTAATATACGCAGATATTAAGGCATTTGTCAAGCGTGTTTTTGGAGTTTGAGTATTCTCCGCATGAACCATTCGAGGCTGTATTTATATTCCGTTTTCTTCCACTTCATGGAAAGCAAACTTATGATAAGCAGAAATGCTGCTATAATTAAAAGTGTGCCAGCCGCATAAATATTCCGGTGAATTCCGCAGAATCTCAGGATTTCATTAAAGAGTATTATATGCAGAAAAAACCATGTAAGAGATAATCTTCCTATAACTGCTGTTATTCTTACAGGAGCAGATTCGTGTTTGATTGAAGTGAACATATAAAAAAATATTAATGCTGTTCCCAGAAGAATAAACATAAATGAAGGATGCGCCGGATATATATATGGAGTAAACACGAATACCCTGAATAATTTGCCCCCTGTGGCAAAGAAATATCCGTAATTATAAAATCCCTTTAACATAAATCCTGCGGTAAAAGCAGTAACAGAAGAAAATAAAATATAATTTCTTTTATTTTCAGAAATCCACCTGTGGCAGATAATCCCCGAAATAAAAAATGCACTCCACGGGAATACCGGGAAGTGCCCCTCTGCAAAGGCGANNCCGAGCCGCAGAATACCGCCGCTTCGTGATAAATCATTCATGAAGCTGTCCCCTGTCATTAGCGGAGTATTGAGCCAGGTCTGGATAAAACCGGGAATTATGATAATAAATAGTGAAATAATAATCAGATAAACTGTTTTCAACCGCATGAGAAGCGGAGAAATAATAATTGATATCCCTATAGTATGCAGCACATACCATGAACCTGGCCTGAACCAGTGCGGAGAGAAATAATTCAGCGCATAACCGCATAATAGAATGAATGTTCCGCGTTTAATGAATTCTGATTTAGAAATGCCCGGTTTATTACCGAGCATTGCAGCGCCTGTACCGGCAAGAATCAGAAAGAGCGGCGCTGCGAAATTTCCCATGAAATTTATTGTAAGCATAACCGGGTGTTCGTGGAATGTTATGGCGTACGATATCCATTTTTTCTCCCAGAGCCACGAAAGGAGATGCTGCTGTATCATGAATATAACAGCTAAGCCGCGAAGTGAATCAATGAATGGGATTCGTGGATTCATGCAATATTCAATAATCTCTTAATGAATTATTGCAAACAGTTTTTATTGTTGATAATACTTTATATCAAAGATAATTTAAATAATCAGTCGATTTATTTATATAACTGAATTCGATTGTTAATCTATAATACATTGAAGCCTGACTTACACCGTCGACATTTAAAAAAAAGTTACTTTGCCCTAAGTATATCAATCCCCATGGATCTTCCTGGGGTTGAAATTCAAGATAATAATTTGTTGATCCGGGTATCGAATTCCATGTATTTAAATGGTCCTGTCCATTTGCAGTTTCAGTTACCTCAAGATTTATGATGTTTGAAATATCATTCATCTGTATTGAAACAGTTGTCACATCGCCAGCTGCCAGGATAACCGGTTTTTCTGTTTTGCCGTAATACTTAATGTTTTGAATGTTGGCTGTAGGCATTAAATCTATTTCGCCAAGAACTGCTATTGTGATGTTGTCACCAGCAGGGACATCTAATTCAACTATGTCAGTATAATCTCCTTCGATGAAAGTGCTGATATCAAGAGATTTTAATGCTATTCTGAAGTCACCTTTTAATGCAACCAGATGAAGTTTACTTAAATTATTTCCCGAAGGATATGCATAAGCTTCTTTCGAAAAAAAACATAAAATCTTATCAATTAAAGATTTTTGCTCTAACTGTTTTGCTAATGGCAGATTACCGAGATTTATTCTCACTGTAGCTGTGTCATTGTTATCATAACAACCTGTTATTACTATGAGAGANNTTTTTTTTCATCTTATTGTTCTCCGCATGTTTTTTCTTCCTGATAAATGTTAGAAAAGGAATCTGTAAACTGTTACTTTATTCAAGCAGGCTGTATATTTTTAGCCCGGATGGACTTATGAAGATTCAGCCTTTATTTTTAAATATTCATTTTTTACTGATAAGTGGTTGAAATTATTATTACAGGTGTTAATAATGCAATAAATTTTTTTAAGGAGAGCCAATATGAAGCCTTTTGCAATGACAATTCTATCAGCATTTCTGGTTTTTAATACGGTTTCAGCTTTTGCTGAAATAACAGTCCTGAAAGTCAACGGTACTGCTGCTTACCGTGACGGAAAAAAATGGGTTCCCCTGAAAGCGGGGATGAAACTGCCTGAAGGTGTTAAGGTGAGCACAGGGGCCAACTCCTCCACTGAACTTCGTGTTAATTCAATTAACCATACGGTGATAATTAAACCTCTTACAATGATACAGGTTTTCAGTAAAGAGACGAAAAATTCAACAGATACTCATATCGGTCTGAAGAGGGGCGGAATCACTGCAAAAGTCCCCAGGGACGCCAGGGTTAAAACTGTATTCAAGGTGTCCACTCCAATTGCCACATCATCCGTGCGCGGTACTGAGGAGGATATCTCCTACGGTCCCGGAAGCGGGATGATGATCTATGATGTAAGGAGCCTTGTTGAGGCTAAGAACAGGCTCGGCAGAAGTAATTTTATCTCCGGCAGGCTTAAATATGTTCAGCAGCTCAATCTCCCCAAATCTCTTAACATTGCAAATGATATGAGGGGGAGGTCACTTGTTGCTGTCTAT
>DINC01000024.1:3307-30037 GCA_002425885.1 Spirochaetia bacterium UBA5550
CTGTCTATGGTAACGGGATTACCGGTGATGAGTCAGAAGCAATGCTATACTCCGGCGGTGATCAGACAGGGGGGCCGGAGGATGATGCCGGTATCCTGAACAGCCAGATGCAGCAGGATGCCAAAGTCAGGCTGAATATAACATGGCCGTAATAATTAATAGTTATAGAGGGAATAATTAATATGAAAATAGAAAGAACTTCAGTAATAATATCTTTTGTGTTGTTCTTCTGCATTTCAGCATTTGCCCAGGATCTGAACCAGCTTGAATGGCTGAATGATCTTGATAGTAAGAGCACTGCAACATACGGTGATGCTGTTAAGATTTTTGCGATGCAGACTTCGGGCCGTTCTTCATCTTTTAAGGCTGATTCATCTCTCCTTGAAAAAAGCGGCATCGCGCTTGATGGCTATTCTGAGAGTGAAAATCTTTCAAGAGGGATGCTGGCAAAGATGACTGCGCGGTATCTCGATCTGGGCGGAAGCCTGATGTATATGATTTCCGGTGCAGAGAGATATGCCTTCAGGGCCTGTGTTGCGGAGGGGATAATGCGCGGCGACGGGAGTGAAAATGATGTAATAAGCGGCCCTGAACTGGTAGAGGTTCTCGGAAGGGTCAGTGAAATCAGGGGGGGAGATAATGAATAAAATTAAGTATATTATTTTATTGATATTTATTCTGTCTTCAACCGTTCTCTCTGCACAGTCACAGGATAGGGATGAGGATCGGTTTTTCTATGGTGCTAAAACAGATGAGGATATGCAGTCTGTAAAGCCCTCGGACTCTTTCTCTACAAAAGGGATTCAGTATGGTGCGGTACTGAACCCGATCTATTTATACGAAGAAAACGACAGCGGTAAACTCGGTACATATATTATTAACGCCAGGGTGTGGGCAAAGACCTATCTCTGGAGCAATAGCTTTCTCTATGTCAGAGGGAAAAATTCATATATGGGAGTAGCGTCACAGGACGGGATTTATGAAGGTGTGGAGTCTGACAATGTTGCTGACCTTGACCTCGCATATCTGTCGATGAATTTTTTTGACAACGCCATTAATCTCTCCGGCGGGCGTAAGTTCTATAGTATCGGCACAGGTCTTGTTCTTAACGGCCGCGGTGACGGAGGTGAGCTGTCGTGGTACGGATCGATACTCAGCCTGAAGATACTGGGGCTTTATACAGGGCTCCTTAATAAAGATAATAATCCTTACGGGCTTAGCGATAAGGACATCGCAGATGGAGCGAAAAGGTCATTCGGTGGCGGTACTCTTGCGGCAGATTTTCTTAACCAGAAATTATATATTTTCGGACTTGCACAGGCTGATAATGGTGACGAAGAGGATAATGCTAAAACACGGTATAATTCGCAGTATTACGGCGGAGGACTTGAAGGTGTTGTTCTTCAGGATGTATCGTACTTTGCTGAGTTTGTGTATGAGAAAGGTGAGAGCTACCTTTCAGGTACTGAGAAAAAATCATCCATTGCAGCTTATGCTGTGAACAGCGGTCTGAGCTGGTTTATCCCTCTCCCTTTGAATCCGGCGCTGATTCTTCAATACGCCTTCGGTTCAGGGGACAAGTACAGAAATAACTACACAGAGCCAACCAGGCCATCTACTGCAACCGGTGATGACACAGGATTTTTATATTTTGGAACATTCTCCGGCGGTTATGCGCTTAAGCCGACATTAAGCAATATACATGTATACAGGGGAGGTTTTTCTTTCGCACCATTTTCATGGGCTGACTCAATGTATCTTAAAAAGATGTCTCTTGCTGCGAAGTATTCTTATTATATGAAAGATAAAAAGGAATCGCCAATCGGTGACAACGAAGCTGACCTTGAAAAATCCAATATAGGCCAGGGTGCTGATGTTTCTTTCAGATGGCAGATATTTTATGATCTCTCTATGTATCTGAATTACGGTCTGTTTCTCCCCGGTGATGCCTTTGATTCATCGGAGGGGGCGAGGCATTTTGTGATGTCAGGGGTGAACCTGAGCTTTTAATTCGGAGGCGTTTTGTGAACTGGAAGAATATTACTGACAGGCTGAATGATTTTTTTGAAAAGAATAAATTCTCAGGCCTCATTATCGGTATTTCCGCTTTTCTGCTGATACTCCCTTTCAGTTTCACAGATGCATATAATCTCTTTGAACTTAAATTGTATGATCTCCGCTTTCAGGCTAAACCTTCGATCCCTGAATGGGACAGGCTCTATTTCGTTGATATAGATGAAAACAGTACAACTGCCCTTGGGCAGTTCCCCTGGACAAGGGATATCTATGCCCGCGGCCTCAGTGTCTTTAAAGAACTGGGGGCATTGCAGGTTTCATTTGATATAATGTTCCCTGACCCTTCCCCGGTGCAGATTAATGATGAAGCATATAAAGCTATTGAAAGCAAGGCCGCTGCAAAGGGGAGAGTAATGCCGGATGAGGTGGCAGCTTTAATTAAAAACAATGATACACTATTTGCGCAGAGCCTGAAGGATGACGGTGCGGCGCTCATTGCATTTACTTTCACAGGTGATCCTCTTACCCCTGATACCGTTGAGCGGCAGAGGACAAAGAAATTTCAGGATGCCATGAAACGGTTTACTGCACTATCCTCTGTACCCGTACCTCCTGGACGCGAGAAGGAGTTTGAGTCACTTCAGGGCGACGATACAATTGCAATTGTTTATCCCATACCTGAGCTGATGTCAGCTGCAAAAACATTCGGTTTTGTAAACAGGTTCACTGATATAGATGGAACAATAAGGCGTGTCCGGCTTATTCAGGTGTTCGATGGCCGTATATATTTTAACCTGGCCCTTGCAATGCTTATAGACGCATGCAATGTTAAGCCTGCCGATATTGAGATTAATCCCGGCAGAAATATTATATTAAAAAACGCACTGAATTCCATGGCTCACAAAGTTGAGAATATTGTTATACCAGTAGATAAAACAGGAATGATATATGTTAACTGGGCAGGCCCCGGCCCCAGGGAGGAGTCATTTCACATACTCCCGTTTTTTGCGCTCCTTGAGTATCCGANNAGACGGAGTGTACGAGTTCTTTGACTCAGCAGCAGGACTTGAGGGGATACATGCACGCATGGAGAATGAGACTGCAATAAGCTCGCTTGAAGAGAAGTATCACACTGCAAAAGATAACAGTGAGCGTAAATCGATATGGAACGATATTACCGTACGTAAAGAAGCTCTAAAGAAAGAGAAACTTGACGCTCTTGATATACTTAAAGCTGAAAAAAAGAAACTTGAAGAGAAACAGAAGAGTGAAAATCCCGGTAATGCGGAGAAGGAGCTTGCTGTTCTTGAAGAGGATATAAAAGCTGTGGAGCTGGTCATCAGAACAGAAGCTCTTAAAGATAAGATTGCTATTATCGGCCTCACTGCAACAGGTACTCATGATATCGCGTCAATCCCTCTTCATAATGAGTATCCCGGTGTGGGGACATATCATAATACAATCAATACTATTATTAACAGGGAGTTTATAAAAAAACCGGGGTATGTGTTTACATTTATACTTATTCTTGTTACGGCTGCCGCTTCCGGTTTAGTGATGCAGAGACTGGCATCACGGCGTTCACTTGCAGTTGCTATCGCAGGTTTTTTTGTACTCAACTTTCTGTCGTTATATCTCTTCGCGTTTCATAATGTGTGGATCGAGCAGCTGGGGCTTAACCTTGCGCTTATAATACCATCTGTTGTTATTGTTTCTATCAAGCTTGTGAGCGAAGAGAGTCAGAAACGATTCATCAAGGGGGCTTTCTCCAGGTATATAGCACCGGATGTTATTGAGCAGATCATGGAACACCCTGAATCCCTTGAACTCGGAGGCGAAAACAGGAGAATCACAACCTTCTTTTCTGACGTTGCGGGTTTCTCCACAATCTCTGAAAAATTAACTCCCCCCGAACTTGTTGCACTCCTTAATGAATACCTGTCAGAGATGACAGACATAATCATCTCTCATGGAGGCACAATAGATAAATATGAGGGTGACGCAATCATGGCTTTCTACGGCGCACCGCAGCCCTATGTTGATCATGAACTCCGTGCGTGCCTTGCCGCAATTGATATGAAGAAGAGGCTCCGGGAGATGCAGGAGGAGTGGAGGAATATAGGGCAGCATCAGCTCTTTGTGCGGATGGGGATGAATACAGGTATGGCTGTTGTAGGGAACATGGGATCTAAGATGCGCATGGATTATACTGCTATGGGTGACTCTGTGAATCTTGCCTCACGCCTTGAAGGAGCGAATAAAATATACGGCACTACCGCCATGATCAGTGAAAACACATATAATGCGGTTAAAGAACATGTTGAAAGCAGAAAACTTGATGTAATACGCGTTGTAGGGAAAACGGAACCCATAGGAATATTTGAACTACTCGGTATGAAAGGGACTCTCCCGCAGAAGGTCTATGATGCATTGGAGCATTACAATAAGGGGCTTGAGCATTTCAATGAGAGGCAGTGGAAGAGGGCAATGTCATCATTTCAGGATGCGCTGAAGATCCTCCCGGACGACGGCCCTTCAAAAACCTACATCTCCCGGTGTGAGGAGTTTATGAAAAAACCTCCATCACAGAAGTGGGACGGCGTTTATACAATGAAGTCGAAGTAGATTCGAAATTTTTTTGTTGCAACTATACTTCATTAATTTCATCATCACTCAAATACTATGCAGCCCCCCGATTCTATCTGAATGCAATCTTTATATGCTTTGCCCCCTTGGGGGTGCGGGGGCAGAGGAGATGGGCTGCAATGTGATTCCCGGAGGATAATCATGGAAAATATCACCAAGGCCCAGAGGGGGCGTATAGCAATCAGAATGTTCAAGATCACTGCTGATGCACTTGCGCTCCGGGGATACTATAAACCCTCCGGACGATCCGGGCAGACTCTGGAAGATTCGCTTAAGATGCTCTCTCCGGAAATTTACGGCACAATGAATGAGCCCCGCATTATTGAACTTAAAGGTCTTGAGTATGTAATGGACAGGCTCCCCAGGGGGATTGAGGAGTGCAGCAGAATAATACTTACAGCTGAAGAGGAGTTTGAACATACCGCGTTTGAAAAAATTATCCCTCTTAAAAGACGGCGGGTTTCATACCGCATAAGTCAGAACGAGATGAATTTTATCATCACCCAGGGGATGAGCGAAATTTATGATATACTGACTCACCTGACTTTTCTGAATATCGAATCACATAAAATTAAAAAGCAGATACACGATGAATCCGGGAAGATCTCTTCCGAATGGAGTATTCTTGAAACACATGTAAAGGGAACTGAACTCAGAGGCCCGGAACTTGACCGCGCACTATGGAACCTCTCGATAATTTTAGGCCGCACATTCCAGGAGACCCGTGAAACCTACCAGTACCTTGAAGCTTCGAGGAAAGAGAAGAACGGGAATAACGGCCTCTTTAAAATAATATATAATCTCGGAATGCGTGCTCTTGAGGATGATGATGACAGGGATAAGATGCTGATGATATACTTCACACCCTCTCTCCGTGATATGATCGGGAGGCACAAGTTCGGCAGAGCATGGGCTGACAATGTTAAAAACGGGCTCATTGAACTTGGGCTCGGTGCCCGCCCTGTACATGTAGTAAGTGCCAACATGCACAGCGTACTGAATGCCCTTTATGCTCACGCTGCATTGAGGGGCAGGCTTAAGGGTGAGGATTTTGATTTGTATGATTTTATCACAAGAAGCAGGGAGTTCCAGGGGAGTGTGAAGGAGTTTGCAAAGGAGCACGGGCTTCACGAACTGCCAGACCTTTCCGGTTTTTCCATTGATACGCAGATAATTGACATGGCGCAGTTTAATGGTATACCTGTTCATCCTGATATGCAGATTACCAATGGCGTTGAACCGGAAAACAAACCTGTGATAATTGTAATAGACTATGCTTTCGGAGCGCAGGCTTATGAGGTGATGGATGAACTTCTGAGCCCGCACATTACCAATGAAAAGGATCACTATTTTAATTTCAGATCTATTTCAATTATGGGGAAAGCGGGGATACTCCCCGGACAGAAGGGGGACATTATGCTCCCCACGGCACATGTGTTTGAGGGTAACCCTCATAACTATATGGTTGATAATGATCTTAAGCCCGATGATTTTGACGGTTCAATACCGGTGTACGTGGGGCCTATTGTTACTGTACTCGGCACATCACTTCAGAACAGGGACGTGCTTGAAAAGTTTCAGAAATCAAGCTGGAAGGCAATCGGCCTTGAGATGGAGGGGGGGCATTACCAGCGTGCGGTGAATGCTGCTATAATCCGTGAACATATCCGCCGTGATGTCAGGGTAAGATATGCCTATTACGCCTCTGATAACCCCATAGTGAGCGGCCAGACACTTGCCTCCGGCGCACTGGGGGAGGAGGGGATTAAGCCCACTTATATGATTACAAAGGTTATACTTGAGAAGATCCTTAACTGAGGTCCTTCTCAGGGGCTTTATCTCATTTTGACAACAGTGACTCCATCACCCCCTTCGCCTGAATCACCGGGGCGGAAATCCCTTACATAGATATTCATTTTGAGGGCGTCGCGGACAGCCTGCTTGAGGGCGCCGGTTCCGTGCCCATGAATTACAATGACAATTCCTATATTTTTTCTGTCCATCGAATCGAGGTCTCTGTCCATCACAGCAAGGGCTTCGTCCACTCTCATTCCGCGAAGGTCAATGGTGTTGTATGAAGTCTGTATTGTGGATGGTATCTCATGATTCGGAGTATCTTTTATCACATGACGTTTGAATGATTTTTTTTTAGGAGCTGAACCTGCCGGGGAAATAATAAACAGTTCCTTAACCGGAAATCTGGATTTTATTGTACCCCCCAGTATAACAAGGGCTGTTTTCCCTGAACTGTCGATCTCCTCCAGTATGCCTTCAGTCTCAATTGCTGAAATGAATACACGGTCACCTTTTTTTGCGGTTTCCGGAACAATCTGCTCCATTGTGTCAGAGTATCTTTCACGCGATTCATCATGGAGGCGTGATGATATCTCTTCACGTATTGCTGCAATTTCTTCGTGGAGTTTCCCTGCGTCTTTCTGTTCCAGTTCCTGGAGGCGTGTAATCCTTTCAGCAATCTGCTCCCTGTATCGTGCCAGTTCATTGAGGAACTCTATGCCTCTCCCTTTTTTTGTCTCAGCAGTGAGTTTGTCCAGTTCCTCCTGTCTCTTCCTGATTTTTTCCTTTTCATCTGAAAGTTCAAGGTTCAGGATTCTTACCTTTTCTCTCTCCTCAATTATCTCCTCTTCATAACGCTGCACTTTCTCTATCAGGGATTCAACGCTTGATTCCCTGCTGTCAACAAGGGTCTTTGCACGTTCAAGTATATTTTCATCAATACCGTAGTTCCGTGCAATCTCAATCGCGTAGCTTATTCCCGGTATTCCTATCCGCAGCTCGTAAGTCGGTTTAAGTGTGTCGAGGTTGAATGTTACTGATGAGTTCTGAAATCTGCTGTCGTTTGCCGGGAATTCCTTCAACTCGGTGTAGTGTGTGGAGACTATGATGCGGCTCCCGGTGTTAATCATCTCTTCGAGTATTGCCTGAGAAAGAGCTGCTCCCTGCCTGGGATTTGTTCCCACGATAATTTCATCTATAATTACAAGTGTTCTGCTGTCTGCTCTCTTCAATATATTGTTGATGATTGTAAGCTGCCCCGAGAATGTCGAAAGAGACTGGGACAGGTTCTGGTCGTCACCAATGTCAGCCATGATGTTGCTGAATATCCCGATCTCCGAGTCCGGGCTTGCGGGGATATGGAGGCCGTACATCGCAAAGAGCGCGCAGAGTCCGATAGTCTTCAGCATCACAGTCTTCCCGCCGGTATTGGCTCCGGAAATAATAAGACAGTTAAAATCGATTCCAAGCTGTACATCATTTGATACTATTGTGTCAGGGGACATCAGCTGAAGAACCGGGTGGTGAGCCCTGCTCAGGTTCATCAGCGGCTTTTCTGAGAGAACAGGTTCACTGCTCCTTGTCTGAATGCTGAATTTTGATGCGGCAGTGAGAAAATCGAAGTATGAGAGCACTCTCAGGTTAGAGTCAAGTTCATCTGCATGGTCAGCTGCATGCACAGTGAGTTCCGCCAGGATCTTCTGTATTTCAAGGAGCAGTTCCTTCTCATGCATTATGAGTGAGTTATTAAGCTCCGTGAGTTCCGAAGGCTCAAAGTAGACAGTCTGCCCGCTGGATGATATGTCATGTACATTTCCGTTTATCCTGCTTCTCATTCCTGATTTGACAAGTATCACATAACGGCCGTTTATTGTTGTGTATGTCTTCTCCTGGAGAACTTTTTCATTATCAGGCAGGTGTATTATTCTGCTTATCTTTTTTTCCAGGTCCTGCCTGGAGGTAAATATCACTTTCCTTATCTTTTTCAGGATAGAGAATTTGTCTTCATTAAGCTCGCCATTATCTGTCAGTGATTCCTGGAGCAGAGTGTTGAGCTTCTCAAGAGGGTGTATTCTGCTGTATTCATCCTCCAAAGGGGGGAACTCCTCCCTGTTTGCTGTAAGGTATTTCCTGATTCTCTCGGACGCGGAGGTAAATGTCCTTATGCTGCACAGACTTTCCAGTTCAAGCACTCCCCCTTTTGATGCAAGGGCTGTATATGCGGATATGTCATTTATTCCTGACAGCGGCGGAGTCGTGCCGCGGGAGATCAGTTCTTTAATGGCGCTGATCTTTTTCATCTGTACGCGGATTTTCTGCTCCGGGACAGGTTTAAGCCGCCCTGCAATACGTTTTGCCGAATCACTTGAACAGAGGGAGATTATCCTCTCTTCAATGATAGGCCATTCGAGTATGTCCAGTATACGTTTATCCAGTCTGTTTTTCATGTTGGTGTATTATGTATATCACTTTATTGTCGAATAAGAGAATTAAGTCGTCATTGCGAGGAGCATCAGCGACGTGGCAATCTGATAATGGTGGTATTTTATTTTAAGCATTGGAATAATACCATCCGGAATAGATTGCTTCACTTTGTTCGCAATGACAAGTAAATAAATATTTTTTAAATTTTACAGATATTAACAATTTCTGACTATCTTTCTGTGTCAATTATTTATTGCATATATAATTGTTTGACAATTCAGAAGGCGGTATGATTCTGGAATTAACAGGCAGGCACGTGGACTATAAGAAAGAAATGAAAAAGCTGATGAAGAGGCGGGAGGCGTATTATCCCGCCTTTGAATACCTGCTTGATATCTATAATAGAAGAAGTGAGTTTAACTTCCCGTTAACTATAGATGAAGCATGCCGGGTCGCACTTATACTTGAGCTTATAGATATAGGCTACCTTGACAAGAATGCATTCATTGTGAAAAAAACAAGAAATAATATTGATGCTCTTTATTTCAACGGAGAATATCCTCTTACTGAACAGGGCCTTCTGATGGAGCGCGCCCATCTGCATATAAGGCGGGGGAGATATATTAAACTTGTCCTTTTTCTGACTTTCTTTGTCCTTGTTGTTCTTATATATTTAATGATCTTCTGAATATATTAAAATTTAATATTCCAAATTTTCCGGCTTAATCGGGTGTTAAGTATTAATATTGACCGGGCGTTCAACTCTCTCTTTTATTTATTATTCGTTTTTATTCCTTGATTTTTCAACTCCACTGTGCATGATTTACAAAACCGGTTTATTATTCCTGTATATTTATGCAAAATATAATGACATCAGAAGATATGGCTGAAAACAGAAGAAAAAACATCCTTCTTGTGGAGGATGAAGTAATCACTTCTATGGCCCAGGCGCAGTTTCTTGCTAACAGCGGTTATAATGTACTTCAGGCAAATGATGGAGATACTGCTATATCTATANNGCTTGAAAATGGTGATATTGATCTTATCTTAATGGATATAGACCTGGGGTACGGTATTGACGGCACAAGAGCCGCAGAGCTTATTCTTGAGGGGAGAGACATACCCATTGTTTTCCTCACGTCTCATGCAGAAAGAGAGATGGTGCAGCTTGTAAAAAATATTACAAGGTACGGGTATGTGATAAAAAATTCCGGTGAGTTTGTGCTCCTCTCCTCCATTGAAATGGCTTTTGAGCTTTTCGAGGCGCACAGAAGGACAAGAGAGAGAGAGGAGTATCTTGATGTGACCCTTCATTCAATTGCTGATTGCGTAATCTCCACAGACAGCGATGGAAGAATTGTACGAATGAACAGGGCTGCTGAAAACATCACAGGATGGAAACTTGAGGATGCGGCGGGGCAGGCTCTCTATGATGTCTTTCACGTTACTGAAGCGGAAGTGTCTGAGCAGCCTTTTGATAAAGTTTTCTACCTGAATAAAAAAGGTGAATGGCGCAATAAACTGATTCTAATCTCAAGGAGCGGAGCTGTTTACAGAATTGACAAAAGCAGCTCGCCGATTAGGGACAGCTATGGCAATATACGCGGGCGTGTAATAATTTTCCGTGATGTTACAGGAGAGCATAACACGCAGAAGGCGTTAATTGTCAGGGGGGCTCTTATGCGGGGGCTTTTCGATAATATGCCTGCCGGAGCCGTGGTGTTTCAGATACATAATGACGGATCACAGCCGTCAGATTACATTATAAATGATGCCAACAGGGCAGCCCTCCGTTTTCAGAATGTCCGGATAGATGATGTAATAGGTAAATCACTTGCAGAAGTCAGGCACGATATTGAAAACCTGAATGTAATACCCTCCTACCGCAGGGTGTGGCAAACCGGGATTACTGAGAATTTTTCTACCAGGATTTATAAAGGGGGCCGTATTGTTCTCTGGTTCGATAATTATGCATTCAAGCTCCCGACAGGTGAAATCGTAACAATCTACAGAGATGTGTCTGAACAGAAGAAGGCCGAAGAGGCTTTGCGTGAAAGCGAATCACGGTACAGGCTGCTTGCTGACAATACAGGGGACAGTATATGGACAATGGATCTGGATCTCCGGTTCACATATCTCAGCCCTTCGGCTTTTACTCTGAAGGGTCATACTCCTGATGAAGTTCTGGAATATACTGTTAAAGATATCATGTCCCCTGATTCAGTTTCCCTTGCATACCGCACACTTGAGAGAGAGCTCGAAAATGACAGGGCCGGTGCTGATCCCAGAAGGACTCTCAGGCTTATGTTTGAGCACAATATTGAAGATCAGACACGATGGCTTGAGAGCACACTCTCATTTATAAGGGATGATAATGGCAAGCCCCTGGGGGTGCTGGGTGCAACCAGGGATGTTACGGAAAGGAAACTTGCCGAAGATGCTCTCAGGGAGAGTGAAAAGAGATACAGGCTCCTGGCTGATAATACTGCGGACAATATCTGGACTCTGAATATGGATCTCAGGTTTACATACTCCAGCCCGTCAGTCTATAAGCTCAGGGGGTATACGCCTGAAGAGGCTCTTGCGCAAAGGGTTGAGGATATAGTTACTCCCGGATCTATTGATTTCGTGTATTCAATATTAAAAGAGGAACTTGCAAAAGAAGAGACCGGCGCTCCCAGGGACAGGGAGAGAAGAATTGTTCTGGAGCATTATCATAAAGACGGGCATACGCTCTGGCTTGAAAGTTCACTCTCTTTTATGCGTGATGAGAATGGCAAAGTTAATGGTATACTCGGCGTCACAAGGGATATAACCGACAGGAAACTGGTGGAAGATGCCCTGAGAGAAAGCGAGGAGAGATACAGGCTTATTGCTGATAATACGGCAGATATTATATGGGCTGCGGATCTTGATTTAAGATTCACATATATCAGCCCCTCTGTTATGAAAATCAGAGGTTATACTCCGGATGAGGTTCTTGCCCAGTCAATTGAGGATACAGTTGTTCCGGAAACCAGGGGGCTGGTCCGTTCTATTCTTAACAGCGAGCTTCAAAGATGTATGGATGGATGTAATGCTTCCGGCGGTTCAATAAATGCGGTTGTCCTTGAACATCTTCATAAGGACGGCAGCAGGATATGGCTTGAAAGTTCGCTTTCATTTCTGAGAGATGAAAAGGGAGCAATCTATGGTATTCTTGGAGTCTCAAGAGATATCACTGACCGTAAGCTTGCTGAAGATGCCCTGCGGAACAGCGAAGTGAAGCTGCAGCTGATTATGGACGGGCTCCCCGCTTACCTGGCCTTTGTGGATAATAATGAAAGGTTTGTCTATGTTAACAAGGCGTACGCTGAATGGCACGGAAGATCCAAAGATGATTTCCCGGGGCATCACCTTGAAGATATGGTTGAGCAGTTTTATTACATAAAGGCTAAGCCGTATTATATGCGGGCCCTTAATGGCGAGAGAGTTCTGTTTGAAAATAATATGATAGACAGGGAAGGTAATGAACACATCGTCAGGGCGGAGTATGTGCCGCATATCACCAATGGCGTTGTGAACGGTTTTTTTGCGCTCCTTCTTGATATAACTGAGCGTAAAAAAGCTGAGGATAAGGTACTGAGCCTGCTGAAAGAGAAGGAGCTTCTGCTGAAAGAGGTGCATCACAGGATCAAAAATAATATGGGATCAATTTCATCTCTCCTCTATCTTCAGGCTGATACGCTTGAGGACCCTGCTGCTGTTGAGGCAATACAGGACGCGCGCAGCAGGGTTATAAGTATGATGAGTATATATGAGATGCTCTACAGATCCGAGGATTGCAGAAGTGTTTCTGTTTATGAGTATCTCACAGACCTTATAGAAAAAATTTCAGCAACTTATATCAGGAACAGAAAAATCACCATTGAAAAGGATATAGAAGATTTCAGGCTCGATTCATCAATGCTCTTCCCTTCGGGTATGATTATAAATGAACTCCTGACAAACGCACTGAAATATGCTTTTCCCGAGGGGAATCCCGGCTCTATTATGATCAGGATGAAAAGACTCTGCGGCAAAACAGTGGAAATCTCAGTGAAGGATTCCGGTGTGGGCCTCCCCGATGCGGTGAAGATTGCTAAATCAAAGGGATTCGGCCTCTCTCTTGTGAACATGCTTGTTCAGCAGCTGCACGGCAAACTCAGCATAGTCAAGAACGGCGGAACTGAGTTCAGGATAACATTTATCTGCGCTGAAGATAATCCGAAGGGAGCTTCCACTTCGAAGTCTCCGCAAAATCTTTGACGCTCTTCTTTGCCTTCAGAAGCCCTGATACTGTACCTGGTCCCCCGATACACCCGAATGGACAGGCCATCCCTTCCACAAGGAGAGGGGCAGGTTTAATCTTCCCGAGTTTTATATCTTTCAGAAGCTTCATGCAGTTTTCCAGTGTATCAGCCGCAGCGTAAGGAATATCTCTGCTGTCACCTGTGATAATTTTTGTCTGTGCTATAATCGCTTCAGCAACACCGCCGGCAACAGGGAATTTCCTCCCTGATACAGAGGCATCATTCAGCTCCTCATTCTCCGGAAGTTTTGCAGCATCTATCCCTGCTGCTGTAACAAGTGCGTTCAGTTCTTCAAAAGTCATAATGTGATCAACAATTCCCTCTACTTCAGGAGCGAAGCATTCATCCTTTTTGGAGATGCATGGCCCTATGAAAACAATTCGTGCGTCCGGGACTTTATCCTTTATCTTTTTAGCGGTTTCCACCATCGGTGTAAATGATTTGCTTATCCTCCCGCTCAGTTCAGGGAAGTTGTTGCGTGCAGCCTGTGCCCATGAGGGGCAGCAGCTTGTCCCTATGAAGCAGGGTTTATCTCCGTTATCCTTTCCGCTTAATATCTCCGCAAGATCTTTTGCCAGGTGCAGAACGTCAACATCAGCACCGTAAGCCACCTCCATTACCCCTGCAAAGCCGAGGCGCTTAACAGCTTCAACAAACTGCCCTGTGGTTACTTTATCTCCAAGCTGTCCGGTGAAACTGGGGGCAATCTCCGCCCATACAGGTGGGCCGCCCTCCGCAGCTTTTTTCAGTGCGAAAAGAATCTGTACCATCTCCGATTTTTCACCTATGGCTCCGAAGGGGCATGATACAATACACTGTCCGCAGCTTACGCATTTATCATGATCGATCTCCGCGAAGCCGTACTGATCTGATTTGATGGCGTCAACACCGCATGCGGCAGAGCAGGGGCGTTCCCTGTAGATAATAGCATTATAGGGGCAAACCTGTGCGCACTTGCCGCACCTGATACAGGCATCCTGGTCAATGACCGCGCCATTATCATCTTTTGCTATACAGTCTTTGGGGCAGACTATTGTGCAGGGGTGGGCTATGCATGCCCTGCATAGATTAGATACCATAAAGGAATCAGTGGGGCACCTTTCACATCCTATTTTTATTACATTGACAATCGGTTTCTGCAATATTTTTTTATCTGTGAGAGCGGCCTTTACGTCAAAGAGTACCGGTGAGTGTTTACCGAACTCCTGCAGGTCAAGTCCGAAACCGAGCCTCACTCTCTCCCGTATTATTGCCCGTTCAGCAAAAACCGAATCTCTGAAAGTGGGGACGTCTCTCTGTATAACATTAAAGGGGATCATTTCAACGAATTCAGAAGGCTTCTCCTCCATGACCATCTTTGCAATTTCTATAAGAGTGCTTCTTCTGATGTGCATTATATCAGTGTAGAGCCCGCGCATTTTTTCGAATATATTAAGGCGTTTAAGTTCAGGCATTAGTCACCTCGTTTATAACTGCGGATTATTCCTTAAAATAAATATATTTCATGAAGCAGTTTCAATATTTTTGATGAGTTAAACGGCGGTTTTTTGTTCAGGAAACATCCGGTTATTACTGTTATTTTGTTACTTTTTTATATTTCTGAACTATATAGTAATTCAGGTAAAAAAAATCCTGAATGCCGGTATTTTTTATAATTGACACGGCATAAAATTAACCGGTCTCTGATTTTCTACAGAAAAAATTTTCTGTAATTACATTTCTTCATAACCCCGGTTGTTAAAGCCTTACGGATTTCCCTTTCTAACCTTCTACAGGAAAATCAGGGCATCATTTTATACGACAACAGCGGATGAAGAAAAACAAAAGATTCATTTTAAACGGAGAGAATTTAATGAAAACATTCAAGAAGGTTTTAATAGCAAACAGGGGGGAGATTGCCATACGGGTTATAAGGGCCTGTCATGAGCTGGGTATACGTACAGTGGCAATCTACTCCAGTGAGGATAGATATGCACTCTTCAGGACAAAGTCTGATGAGTCCTACCTTATCGGTAAAAATAAGGGGCCCATTGAAGCGTACCTCGGAATTGATGAGATTATTAATCTTGCTCTGAAAAAGGGTGTTGATGCTATACATCCGGGTTACGGGTTTCTTGCGGAGAATCCCGATTTTTCTGCCAAGTGTGCTGAAGCCGGCATAGAGTTTATCGGCCCCACAGCGCAGATGATCGAAAGCCTGGGGGACAAGATTCAGTCAAAGCTTGTTGCACAGAGCGTTAAGGTGCCCACAATCCCGGGAGTTGAGCAGCCCATTAAAAGTGACGAAGAGGCAGTGAGCTTTGCAGCAAGGTGCGGATACCCTGTTATGCTGAAAGCTTCAGCAGGGGGAGGCGGACGCGGCATGAGGATCGTCAGAGATGAGAAAGAACTTCTCACCGGCCTGCACAACGCACGCAATGAGGCGAGAAAGGCTTTCGGTAATGACGATATATTCATGGAGAAGTATCTTGATAATCCTAAACATATTGAAGTTCAGGTACTTGGTGATAATTACGGCAGCCTTGTACATCTTTATGAGAGGGACTGTTCGATACAGAGACGTCACCAGAAGGTGATTGAGTTCACCCCGGCACTCTCCATCTCGGAGAAGCAGAGAGAGGCCATCTGCGCTGATGCGCTTAAGATTGCTAAAGCGGTAAACTACAGGAATGCCGGTACTGTTGAGTTCCTTGTGGATTCCAGCGGGCAGCACTATTTTATAGAGATGAATCCACGCATACAGGTTGAGCATACAATTACTGAAATGGTTACAGGAATTGATCTGGTGCAGAGCCAGATACTTATCGCCCAGGGATGCAGGCTTGATTCTCCGGAGATTGGTATACCCTCACAGGAATCAATTACCACGCGCGGTTATGCGATTCAGTGCCGGATTACCACAGAGGATCCCGGAAACAACTTTGCTCCGGACACAGGGAGGATCGATGTATACAGGACAGGTTCCGGTGCCGGTATAAGGCTTGATGGAGGGAACGGATACACAGGCTCTGTCATAAGTCCTTATTATGATTCTCTCCTCGTGAAGATTATTTCATACTCCCGCTCTTTTGAGGACGCCATTAATAAATCGAAGCGTTCAATAAGAGAGCTGGTCATCGCGGGAGTAAAGACAAATGAAGGGTTTCTGCTGAATGTACTGTCTCACCCCGTTTTCCGGAAAGGTGACTGCGGCACTAACTTTATTGAAAATACACCTGAGCTTTTTGATATAGCGCCGCGAGAGGATGGCGAAGCAAGGCTTCTGAAGTTTTTCGGAGAGAAAGCGGTTAATGAGACCAAGGGATTTGCAAGGGAATACGATATGGCCAGGGTGCCTAAAATTCCTGAATCCTTTAGCCTCAGCGGAACCAAACAGATACTCGATTCGCAGGGGCCTGAGGGTGTTGTGAAATGGATCAGGGAGCAGAAGAAGCTTCTGGTGACAGACACAAGTTTCAGGGATGCGCACCAGTCTCTCATGGCAACAAGGATGAGAACATTTGACATGATGAAGATTGCTGAACCTGTTGCCTTTCTTGCTGGAGATCTCTTCTCGCTTGAAATGTGGGGCGGTGCTACTTATGATGTGGCATACAGATTCCTGAAAGAGGACCCCTGGAAGCGCCTTGAGGATCTCCGCAAAAAGGTGCCGAATATACTCTTCCAGATGCTTATTCGCGGGGCCAATGCAGTGGGCTACACAAATTACCCTGATAACCTTGTTCGTGATTTTATTCAGCAGTCTGCTGAGAGCGGTATTGACGTATTCAGAATATTCGATTCTCTGAACTGGCTTAAAGGGATGGAGGTCGCAGTTGAGGAAACGCTGAAGACCGGCAAAATTGCAGAGGCATGTGTCTGCTACACCGGCGATATTCTTGATGACAGCAGGGATAAGTATACTCTCGAATATTACGTAAAAACAGCAAAAGAGATTGAGAAGATGGGATCGCATATACTTGGTATTAAGGATATGTCAGGTCTCCTGAAGCCTTATGCTGCTGAGAAACTTGTTAAAGTTCTTAAGCAGGAGATAGGGATACCGATTCACCTTCACACTCACGATACAAGCGGCAATGGTGTTGCTACAATACTCCTTGCCGCTGAGGCAGGTGTGGATATTGCGGATGCATGTTTCAATAATATGTCAGGAATTACAAGCCAGCCTGCGCTTAACTCGATTGTGGCAGCACTGAAGAACACCAGCCGCGACACTGAGCTGAACCTTGACGGCATTCAGGAGATTGCCGACTACTGGGATGACGTACGGCCCATTTATACTCAGTTTGAATCGGGGCTTAAATCAGGTACAGCTGAGGTTTATAAGTACGAGATCCCTGGCGGTCAGTATTCTAACCTCAGGTCACAGGTCGAGAGTTTCGGCCTTGGCCATAAGTTCAGGGAAGTGAAAGAGATGTACATGAAGGTGAACTTCATGATGGGGGATATAGTTAAGGTTACACCTTCATCGAAGATGGTTGGTGACCTGGCCATATTCATGGTGAAGAATGATCTGACACCGGAAAATATCGTGGAGAAGGGTAAAGATCTGGCCTACCCTGACTCTGTGGTTTCATATTTCGAGGGGATGATGGGGCAGCCTGAAGGTGGTTTTTCAATAGACCTTCAGCAGGTGGTCCTTAAAGGTAAGGAGCCCATCACATGCAGGCCCGGTGAACTTCTGCCTCCTGTCGATTTTAAGGAGATAAAGGGAATAATTGAGAAGAAACACGGTTTCAGGCCGGATAAAAAGGATATGCTGAGTTACGCGCTCTATCCGAAAGTATTTGATGAATACGTCGCGTTTAAAAAACAGTATGGCGATTTCAGCAGGATGGAGAGCCCGATATTCTTTGAAGGATTACGAAAAGGTGTGCCTGTTGAAGTTGAACTTGCTGAGGGAATAATCTATATAGTGCAGCTTGTGCAGATAGGGAAACTGGATACGGAGGGTATGCGTCATGTGGTGTTTGAGGTTAACGGCAACCGGAGAGAGGTAACCATTCCTGACAGGACATACAGGTCGGAGAAGACTGTTGCGCTTACGCAGATGGCTGATCCTGCTAATCCTAATGAACTGGGAGCAAGTATTCCGGGTAACGTGTTTAGAATACTTGTGAAAGAGGGTGATGAAGTTAAGGAGGGGCAGAGCCTTCTTGTAATAGAGGCCATGAAGATGGAAACTAATATTGTGGCTCCTGTACGCGGCACTATCTCAGAGATCATTGTTAAAGAGGGGCAGACGGTTAAGTCCGGTGAACTGCTCCTTAAGATTCAGTAAGATCTTTTTCCTTATCCGAAGAGTTTCACAAGCTGGCCCATGCGCCTCTGTTTCATAAGGGGCGCTGATGCCTTTTCCCTTGCTGTACGCGGGATATATATCATACCCGGTTTTGTGTCCCTTGCGTTTCTCAGGAGCTTGGGACAATCCTCAATATAATCCATAGAAGGATCATCACATAATACGACTGGGAGTTCGCGGTATGAATCCCTGAAATAGCTGCACACCACGGCGCAGCTGGTCTGCATGATATGCTCTCTGCACAAAAGGCATTCAGAAATCCTTTTTACATGTTTTTCTTTCATTGCAGTTTCACCTCAGTCTCTTACAACGCAACAAAGCGGCGCACTTTAGAAAGCAATATGCATATAATGAGAGAGCACTCTTCATGCAAATATGCTGAAAGACTGCCTGATGTTTATAAAGGGTGCTGCTCTTACAATAAAACCATTATCGGGGCCGGTTAACCCCGTGCTATTATATATATACATTAATTCTTAATCCTATTCTGAAAAATATCAAGGTTTTTTTATTCCCTGTACGATTTTTTGTTATAAATAATACCTGGGGGAATATGATTTATATCTTAATAATAGACCGGATTGTATTCAGAGCATACTCCCCTTAATAAATTCCAGGGGGTGCATTACCTCCATTTCAGGCACACCCTTGCTGATATAATATCTGCACATGGGGCATTCTGTTACTACAATTGAGACTTCTCTTTTCCTGATATCCTTAAGTTTGATTTCACGTATAGTTTCGCTTAACTCCTTATCTTTCATGTAATAAGCTCCCCCTGCACCGCAGCATGATTCAGGTTCATCGAGTTCCCTGTATTCTGCGCCTGTAAGTGTCCGGAGTATCTCCGCAGTACCGGCGCCTTTCTCCGATTTATTCAGGTGGCACGGAACATGACAGGTGAAGTTCCCCGGCGCCTTTTTGTTTATGCCGGGATTTTTTTTCTGATAGATGTATGTCAGGGCATTTTCAATCTTTGCATTTACTGCTTTAACTTTTTCCATTACGGGATCATCAGCTGCAAAGAGTTTCGGGCCCTTCTTCATAAACATCATTATGCATGATGTGCATTCCATTAAAATTTTATCGCATTCAATTGACGCGAGGATCTCAATATTTTTTTTGAATACTTCCGCTGCTCCTTCAATGTCACCCTCTGAGAGGAGCGGTATGCCGCAGCAGGTTAACCCTTCAGGAATAATGACTTCAGTATTCATTTTAAGGAGTATATCTGTTGCAGCCTCGCCTGTTTCCGGGTAGAAAAAATTTGTACCGCACCCGACATAGTATGCGACACGGGCTTCAGCTATTCCATCAGGCTTAAGTGTGCCGCTGCGCCTACTGAAAAATGGCTTTGATGACATCTGCGGGAGGTTTCCGGGAGCCATGCCGAATTTCTGTGCTACTGCACCTGCTTTTACCATGAGGTTTATGGCGGAGCTGTTTTTCATTACACCGGAGAATAGTTTCTTTTTCATGGATGAAACTCCCCCTGCATATTCAGCCATACGGCTGCGTGCCGCAATGATGATCTCATCAACAGGTACCATACTGGAGCAGCTCTGCGTACATCCTGTGCAGAGGAGGCACGTTTCAAGAATTTCGGTGAACCGGGGAGAGGGCTCCATTGTCTTTTCAATCAGCACTTCCCGTATAAGATTAAGCCTGTTTCTCGCAAGCCAGTTCTCTGAGCCCTTTGATATGAAAACAGGGCACACGGCCTGACAGAAGTTGCACTCTGAACATCTTGCTGAGATATCTTTATAGTCTTCCAGTTTCATTTATCTGCGCCTCCTTCATGCCAGATTTTGCCGGGGTTCATGATACCAGCAGGATCGATTACACCCTTTATTGCTTTCATCAGGCCTATCTGCACAGGGCCATGCTCCATCTCAATGAACCTGTTTTTATGCAAACCTATTCCATGTTCACCGGATATAGTCCCTGAAAGCTCAAGGCCTGCTTTTATAATCTGTTCAATGGCCTTCTCTGCTTTCTCTGCGAAAGCATCACTTATCTCCGTGTGCATAATAGTGGGGTGCATGTTTCCGTCTCCCGCATGACCTGCCAGACCTATCGGTATCTGCAGTGATGCGCCGATTGCCTGAACTCTCCGCACAAGTTCAGGGATGGAGTTTCTCGGCACTGTAACATCTTCTGTGATTACGCGCTTGAAGATGCTCATCATAATAGGGTAGAGTTTTGATCTTGCTTCCCAGTATGATCTGCTGTCTGCCGGATCATTAACTACTATGATGTCAGCTGCGCCCAGAGCGTTGCATATCGATTTTATCTTTCTTACTTCTGCCTCGACCTGGGACTCACCTCCGTCAACCTCCATGAGCAGATACGCATCTCCTGAAAGAGGGATCGGATTCTTTATATGATTGTTCATTCCCATAACCGCAAGTTTGATGAGAAATTCAAGCATGGCAGGAACAACACCTTCCGCAATAATCTCTGATACTATCTCAGCAGCCTGGTCTGCGCTTACGCAGGATGCGATGATGGTGGTTGATGTCTCAGGGAGAGGGAGGAGCCTCAGGTTCGCCTTTGTTATAACACCCAGTGTACCTTCAGATCCTGTGAACAGATGTGTGAGGTCATAGCCGCATGACTGCTTGACCACTTTTCCGCCCGGTGTGATTACAGATCCGTCGGGAAGAACAACTTCAAGGCCCGTGACATATCTTTCGGTTGTGCCGTATTTGACGCCGCGAGGTCCGCCAGCCCGTGTTGCCACATTCCCGCCGATTGTGCAGACCTTCATGCTTTGCGGATCGGGTGGATAGAAGAGCTTCTGTTTCCGCAGTTCCCTGTTGAACCTGTCAAGAACAACTCCCCCTTCAACTTCCGCTGTCATATTCTTCCGGTTTATCTCAACTATTGAGTTCATCTGCTTCATATCTATTACAATGCCGCCATGAATCGGAGTGCATCCCCCTGCAAGGCCGCTCCCTGCTCCGCGTGGTACAACTGGAATTTTATTCTCAAAGGCGTACCTGATAATTTTTGATACATCCTCCGTTGAAAGAGGGATTGCCACTGCATCAGGAGATCGCCGTGCTAAATAAAATGTAGCATCATTGGCATAAGCCATTAAGTCCTCTTTTTCATCAAGGACCTGTCTGTCAGATAAAAGTCTGCGTAAATCTTTTCCAGGCGAAGACATAAAAACCTCCGGTTAATATTTTCTTCGCTTCCTCTGGTATGTCTTTTATATTTTCCACTCTATGTGAGACTGATCTTAAAGTGGTTTCTTTGTCATACCGGCTGGAGTGATAACGAAATGCCGGTATCTCATAATATAAATCTATGAGATTCCGGTATTTGACTGTGTCAAAACCGGATTGACAAAAACTGACTTTCAGTTCAGCCCTGCAGGGGAATTAAAACTTCACAGGATCTCCCACCATCTCCTTCCCCTTTCTGTACGCCTTCATATTGATCTCAATCTTTGATTCAGGAACATTTTCACTTATGACAGATTTAAACGCTTCATCATCAATGGGGAGAAGCCCCAATCCTGCCGCTGCTCCAACCATGATAACGTTGCTCAGTATAGGGTGCCCCAGCGCAACCGCCTCCTCTGTGGCATTGATAAACCTCGCATCATCACAAAGCTGAGCAACTGCCGAATTGAGGTCAGGGAGTGAAGGGTACGCGAGATCACCGCATATAACACCCACAGGGTAAATTGGACGGGTGTTGCTGACAATTTTCACATCCCTGTTTCCGTATGCTGCAAGTACTCTCAGCGATTCAACCGGTTCCAGCGCTATGATGAGATGTGCTTTCCCCTTCGGTATCTGCGGGCTCCAGGCTGATTCCTTTGATATTCTCAGGTGGCTCATGACAGAACCTCCCCGCTGTGATGCCCCGAATGTCTCTCCTATTGTGACATAGTATCCAGCTTTTGCAAGGGTGTTACCTAACATCCTTGCAGCAAGGACATTACCCTGTCCGCCGACGCCTGTAATTATTATGTTAAAAGGATCTATCATAACGCCACCTCGCTTCTTTTAATTGCACCGGAGGGGCATATGTCAGCACAGACACCGCATCCGGCACAGATGATCTCATCAATCATCGCTTTTCCTGTCGCGCTGTCACACACGAGGCCCGGGCACCTGAAAACCCTTGTGCAGAGCCTGTTGCATCCGCAGTCCGACCCTTTGCATATATTACTGTCCACTGATACATTGTACTTCTTTTTCCCCTTCTTCTCAGGGCTGAGGGCACAACCCTGTCTCATGATGAGAACCCTGGGGCCTCTTTCGTTTTCTATGATCTCCAGCACTTTCTTTTCAGTTTCAGCAACATTGAAAGGATCGGCAGTGAATGTCTTCGCGCCAATAGATCTGCATATACCTTCTATATCTACACTCGGGAGTTCATTCCCCGCAGCACCGGATGGTATACCTGGGTGTGGTTGAAATCCAGTCATTGCCGTGCCGCTGTTGTCCAGAATAACAAGGAGCATGTCGGAATTGTTGTGCACAGCATTCACAAGCGCAGGCATCCCCGCATGAAAAAAGGTTGAATCTCCGCATACCGAAACAACAGGCTGGTTCATGCCGAAACTTTTCAGCTTTCCGAAACCGCTTGCAACCCCTGTGCCTGAACCCATGGAGTGCGCGGTCTTTATTGTACCGAAACCTGCGGGGAGTATTGCCATTGTATAACAACCGATATCGCCGCAGACAAATCCGTTTTCTCCATTTAATGTAAGAGCACGGTTAATAGACCAGTATGAAGCCCTGTGAGGGCATCCCGGGCAGAATGTCAGCTCCCTGTTAGGTGATTTGGTGAACGATAATATCTGTCCGCTCTTTTCATACTCCTCTGGCATACCTGTGTATGGAATATTCAATATTGATGATATTGCCTTAATTACATAATCAGGATTCATCTCGTTTACCGAGGGGAGTGTCCCGTCATTTTTCCCGAAGAATTTTATCTTTCCGATTGAATCAATGTTTTCCATTGCAAGAATCTTGATGTTCTCCTCAAGGAACGGGAGTACCTCTTCAACGATGAGAACTTTTTCCGCTGCGGCAAGGTGCTTCTTCAGAAGTTCAGGGGGGAGGGGCCATGTTGTGCCAAGCTTCAGTATCCCGGCCCTCTTCTCCGTATCCAGTACCCGCAGGGCCTCCCTGCTGTAAAGGTAGCACGCGCTGCTTGTAATAATCAGAAGTTCAGGATTCTCCGGCCCTTCATACCTGTTGAAAGGTGATGTTTCAAAAAGAGCAGCGGCTTTTTTAAGCTTCCCCTGCTGCTGCGTATGCCTGAAAGGAACAGGAGCAGTAATCACAGGTCCTGTTTTCGCATCAAGAAGGTTCCCGCTGAAATTAAATTTTGCAGCGGGCTTTGTCCTGTTCAGCGCGCCAAGCTTTACATTACCGCTGGCATGCGAAAGCCGTGTGACACTGCGCAGCATCACAACATTACCCAGCTCCTCCGAAAGCGAGAAGGCCCACTTTGTCATATCTTTGGCCTCCTGGAAGTCGCCGGGCTCAAGTAGCGGAATCTCCATTAGACGCGCGAAGTAGCGTGATTCACCTTCGTTAACGCTTGATATGGCGCCGGGATCGTCGCATGGAATAAGCACCATGCCGCCGCGTGTGCCTGAAAGCACAAGGTGCAGCAGAAAGTCCGATGCCACATTGACCCCGTTCTGCTTCATTACGCAGAGAGAACGGAGCCCGGCAAATGATCCCGCTGCCGCAACCTCAAGTGAAACCTTTTCATTAACAGACCACTCAACGTAAAGATCAGCCTCAGGTGCAACAGAAGCAAGGTTTTCGATTATCTCAGAGGATGGAGTGCCGGGGTATCCCGCTGCAACGCTCACCCCCGCTTCAAGTGCTCCGCGCGCTATTGCCTGGTTCCCCATAAGGAGGAATTCTTTACCTTCGCTTTTACTCAGCAGCATGATGCACCCCCTTTAAGGATCGATTCAAGTGTTGATTTTTTCATTCTTATGACAGTATGTCCGGTTTCAGAATTTATAAGATTAGCCCCGGCCAGTTTACCAAGACCCTTCTTTTTTTTATTCATTGACGCTGCTGCAAGGGGAGCAATTGCCTCTTCCGGTATCTTTTCAGTTTCAAGGTAACCCGCATTAACAGCTTCCTCGAAAATTTTTCTGCCCCGTTCTGTGCGGATAATTGCAATATTCTGTTTTGTCTTCCCTTCGTAAACGCCCACTGAGATATCCGCAAACTCCGCAGTCATGTCATGACAGTAGGAGCATGCTTCCGGGATCAGTTTCCGTATGTCATCAAGAGGTATGATGTAGCTTTTATTACCGGTCTCAATCTCCATGGACGAGGCTGGCGGCGGAGGTATATCCAGTTTGCGGATTGTGGAGATATCCCCCATGGATTTCATCAGTGCAGTGAAGTCAGAAGCAGTGAGCGCCCATGTGCAGAATAGTCCTATTGATAAAGCTATGGGGTCGGTGAACCCCTCCTGTTTCAGCGGGTTCCCCCTTAGCTGGGCTACTGCAAGTGTCTGGCAGGGTGTGCCAACAGCACCGATTTTTCTGCGTCCCGAGTTTATCGCATCATTGACACCTTTTACTGTGGGTGACACAGAATATCTTGAACCGGAAGCTTTCTCCACGTCACCGGGGTTGTCAATAACAAAGGGGACTCCGAATCCCTCTTCATTTTTCGTGAGCACTGCAGAGTCGATATATCCCTTCTCAAGGGCGAATTTTATAAGTGCTGAAACTGTCCCCGCAGTCTGAAAGCCGGAGACACCCGCTTTATCGCCGGCACGTGCTGAATGGATATTTATGTAGCTCCCGAAGGGACTGGCGGAGTACTCCTCCCCGAAGAATTGAGATGAAATTCTGTCAAGATTAACTTCGGCCCTGGGACAGTGAGCGTGGCATCTCCCTTCCTCCCTTGTACAGCTGAAGTGCATGACAGTTTTACCTTTGTGTGTGGCATAATACGGGCAGAGTGAAACGCAAGCGCCGCACCCTGTGCAGAGTCCGCTGTCAAGTACACCGGCCCTGATCTCTTTTGAACCTTTTACCTGCATATAACCCCCCTTAGTGTGAAGGAGCGCTGGCGTGCGATAATGAGCGGGACTGAGCCGTTATCAGTTGAACACTGAAGGCTGCTCCCCCCTGTACCCCATCTGCTCCGACATTCTGAAGCATGTATATTTTATGGCATTGATAATCTCATTGCGCCTCAGCTCCATCTTTGAAGAGTTCCCGCTGAGGGATATTGCTGCTATGCATTCATTACGGTGATTGAAAACCGGCCCTGCGATACATGAGAGGCCTTTCAGTGACTCCTCGTTGTCGAAAGCAATACCGCCTGAATGTACAGTGTCAAGGTCAGCTTTCAGTTCATCCATGTTCTTGAGAGATTTGTCAGTGAGCGGTGTAAACTGTATATTTTTAAGAACTTTTTCTCTGCGCTTCTCAGGCATATACGCAAGGAGTATTTTTCCTATCGATGTTGTGTGAGGCGGGATTACTGAACCTGGGCCGGGGAATGTCATATAACTGCTGTCATGCTGAACTTCCATTACAATGATGATCTTCTCCCCCATGACAATGCCTGCCCTTGAGGTCTCACCATATTGTGAGCAGAGCCGCTCAAGCCAGGCGCGGGCAATCATTGTAAGGTCCATGTTGTTTGCATAATGCATGCCGAGCTGGAAGAGCCGTGCGCCGAGCCTGTATTTAAGCGACATGGGATCTTTTTCAAGGAGCCCCTCTGCCTCAAGCGTGAAGAGCATGTTCTGCACAGTGGGTTTCGGCATATCAAGGGAGCGGGATAGCTCGGATACGCCTAAGGCTCTCGATTCATTCATAATGAGTTCAAGAATTTTAGAAGCTTTGACCAATGACAGGATTGTTTTTGACACATTCACCCCGTATACTGTTCAACATTATTGAACAGTATACATCATTGTAAAACGATGTCAATATTAATTTTACGTTGAATAAGATTATTTGTTTAAAATTTTATTAAGCATATGCTTTCTATTGCTAAAATCATATATAATATAGGGGAGACCTAATAACTGTATATTTACGGGGTAAAAGGGGCGGTAGCCCCTTTATAAGCCCCGCAGGGCTCTCTGCAGTTTCAAAAACTTAGTTTTTGGAACTGCTCTATATTTAAATTTAACCGATTTATATCAAGTGATAAAAAATTTTAGTAATTCAATAAAAAATTTAAATTAATG
>DINC01000023.1:0-525 GCA_002425885.1 Spirochaetia bacterium UBA5550
TTGATATAGTTTACTGGTTTTTCTATTAATCCTTCCGTCATAATACGATTATCAATTCTTGCCTTTAACATTATACTCCCATAATTCAACAAGCTTTGCAAATTCTCTGTCTGGAGGTCTGTCGCTGTAAGCTTCATTTCTTCTTTTTATAAGATAATAGACTGTGGAATCCTCAAGGAGAAACTTTTCATTAAGGGAGTTCAGTTTTCTGATGAGAAAATTAAGGTTGTATGTACTGAAATTTCCGAGGATCTCTGTTGTGGCCACAGTAGGTTCATATTTATGGAGAAGCTCTGTAAAATAGAGTGCGTTTCTCCATGAATCGTTCATCCCTGAAAGCCCCGCTTTGAAATGCATGCTCAGCTTTTCGTAAAGCTCCATGTTTTTATAGTAGGAGTCATAAATATTTCTTATATACTGGGGGAAATAGTTCTGAACCTCCATCAGATCAACCGGTTCATCCATAGATTTAAACAGCTCAAAAATCTCAGCGCTTTTTTCACTGTTAGGGAGAACATCAATGAG
>DINC01000023.1:583-3215 GCA_002425885.1 Spirochaetia bacterium UBA5550
AATATAATAATTTATGTCATCATTCATTTTTCAGATTCTGTGTTTTGTAATTATCGATGAATTTTTTCTGCTGTACAGTATAAATATATTTTTCCGCGTCAGCAATAATAGCTTTTATTCTGCCGGTATCTTCAGGATCTGTTTTTTCAAGCTGATCTGTAATTTTGTAGAATTCAGCATTCATCTTCTCAAGTTTAGCATGTGCAAGATCCCAGAGTGTGTCACCTTTCTGTACCACAACCTTCTCTCCGTCAAGCATAATGAAAACATTGGCGGGGTATATCCAGTGAGGATTTTTACTTTTCAGTCCGGACAATGTGAGGCTTGAATATCCGTTTTTAATGGCTACATCATTCGCGTACATAAATATATCGTAATCTGAAATTTTAACATTATGAAGTTTCAGCAGTTCTTTTTCCTGCGCATCAACGCGTTTAACTGTAATGATAATGTTTTTGTTCTCATTCTCTTTTCCGGCGGCAATACTTTTATTTAAATCCTGCTCAGTGAGAACCGTTTCTTTGTCTCCGGTATTTTTTACGATATATATTCCTCCGGAAAGAAGCAGCAGAAGCAATAGGAATACTGCTGCGGAAATTTTTATTTTTTTTATGTTCAGGGCATTCTCTTCCGGAGTTTTTTCTGATGAACCATGCAGGTTTTCAGAACCGTTTTTATGATCATTCAGAAAACTTAACACTCCTGCCGTTTTTGTTTTTTTCTTTTTGTTCTTATTGCTGCCGAATGATTCAGCTTCGTAAAACTCAGTGCTGTAAATTTCTCTCCTGCTGTCTATCTCCTCTTTCAGCAGGGAGAGTTCAGATTTCATGAAGCTGAAAGACGGGTGTGACTGTCTGTCTGCATAGAACAGTGTTAGAATTCTGGCAAGTCTCTCTCTGTCTTCAATAATTCTTTTACCCAGACGGCGCTGATCACTGTCGAGGTTAACGTTATTGATAGACTGGTTATCATATATCTGTGTAAAATGGGTATCCGATTTACGCATTACTGTTCTGATTATCTGATAAGCGGCATTATTGCAGATCGCAATTTCAAAAAAAGCTCTGTAATTCAGATCCTCCGGTTTATGGGTGATAATAATCTGTCCCTGTTTCTGTATCAGTGACCGGAGTGATGAATACAGCTTGCGGTCTTTTGTGGTGTTCATCTGTATCTTAAGCAGTGTGAGGCTGTTAAACAGTTTAAAATAATCAGGTCCGGATGGAAGATGGGATTCAAACCAGTTCTCAAGTGATGTTATATCGCCGTTAGTCAATGCTTCATTAAACTCCGGATCTGTTTCAATTGAATTCTGAAGATTCTCTGCGGAATCGTAGTGCTTCAGGTCATACTGCATGCCGTCTTTCAATATGATGTTATCGGTTTCAGATATTTTCCGTAAATTCCGGTTCCCGTCGTTAAGTATAATTACAGGCTTCTGCACAGACTTAAACAGAAGCACAGACTGTTCGTATGCTGTATATGATATAATAATGGCATCAGAGGATTCTTTTAATATAGATTTAACTTCTGACGGTGATTTTATAAAATAAAGTGTAAGAGCTTTGCCCCTCTTCGCGTCAGCGTTCCAGTTTATTTTTATATTCGGTGTGCTGCTGTGGGCTGATATTGTCATACCGTTACCGGTGCTGTAGTTCATTTCAGAGAAAGGTTCGTCATGAATTGTCGCTCCTTTAAACAGGCGCCTTATCAGGTCGAGCTGATCCCGGTTGTCTGAGAAGATCCTTATTTTACCCTCCCTGAAATGTTTCAGTTTCATTATATCCGAAACATATAGCATGTTATGTGACGGAAGCAGGAGCTCTCTTACTTTTCCCGGATCAATTTCAAGAATTGAAAAATCATCAGCATAAGTTTTTGGGAACTGGTATGATGTGAAATATCCGTCGGAGTAGAAGATCGGATTTTTATCTGAAACTGCGAAACCTGCTCCTGAATACCTGGAACTGCTTTTGTTTATCTGAGCCAGCCTTCCAAGAATTTCAGTTATATTAAGGTTTTCATTATATATAGAGTTAAGGTCAAAAATATTATTACCGTCATGAACGATCTTTACATTGCCGTCACTGTAGAAAACACCGATGAACTGATCTCTGTCTGAAATATGTTTTTTATCGGGGAGCTCCGGTATATCTTTTTCAATATTTACAGCGGATACGTTGGTGAGATCGAGTCCGAAATTCCGCTGATAATCAAGAAAGCGTTTAAGTATCGATTCTCCCCCTATATATCTGTTCGTTGTAAGGTTGCGTACATTTATATTAAACTGTTCAAGTGCCGGATTGCCCAGTATCCTGTCGCTGATTATTATATTCGCCACAAGGGGGATTATTTCAACCGGGAGGTCCGACCAGGTTCCAATCCTGATAAACGGCCTGTCGTCGGTTATTGCCCCCCCTGTAAAAATGATAAAGCATTCTGTATCAACTATGAAAAGGCGGTCATTGTCATTTTGTATTATATCGCTGAGCTTCATTATCGTTCCTTTTATTTTTTAATAATAGACCTTAGAGGCCCATTCTGTAAGATTATTCAATGCAGATTATATATAGTCTTTTATAATCCTTTGAGGACAATACATAACCGTGCATTTATATATATCAGGGATATA
>DINC01000322.1 GCA_002425885.1 Spirochaetia bacterium UBA5550
TTTATTTAAAATTGTAAAGTTTTTTGGCGGTTTATGTTTCCTGAATGCCGACTTAGTATTTTGAGTTAACATTTTTGCTTCCTCTTTATCTCCCCCTGCAGCTGAAAATTCAAGCAGGGGGATTTCTTTTTTTATGGTAATATTGCCCCTTCTTCTAATTTAATTGACATCACGGTGCTGTTAAAAAATATGAATTAAACAGCAGAAATAATACTAATATGTGTAATTCAAAAAAAAATATACCTGATTCAATTATAAAAGAGCTTTCCACCCTCGGCCTTTTTATAGAGGGGGCACCAATGTCCTCTGTAACCACATTTAAAACAGGGGGATCTGCGGATTATCTCCTTGAGCCATCTGACGAAACATCAGCTGTGTCTGCGGTCTCTCTGCTTGAATCTGAAAACATTGAGTTTCATGTCATAGGGGGGGGCTCTAATCTCCTTGTGAGCGATTCAGGCCTGCGTGGAGTTGTGATACGCCTGGCTGATGAACATGCAGGGATACATATTTCTGACGGATTAATTTACGCGGCATCCTCTGTGAGCAAGGAGAAATTTATCTCTGAAGCAATAGAAAAAGGTTTCGGAGGAGTGGAGTTTATGGCAGGAATTCCGGGAGCGATGGGGGGCGGAATTTTTATGAATGCCGGAACTTTTATGGGCTGCTTCAGTGATATTCTCCGCAAAATCAGGATATCGGATTTCCGGGGTAATATAACCGAGGTTCAGGTTACCTGTGAATCCTCCGGTTACAGGCATATGGATATTCCAGAAAACAGCATAATACTGGGAGGGTTTTTTACTCTCCCTGAAAATGATGATCCTGCCGGTGTCAGAAAGAGAGTTGATGATATAATAGCAGACAGATGGAAAAAACATCCCATGGAATTCCCCTCAGCAGGTTCTGTTTTTAAAAATCCTGAAGGCCATGCATCCTGGAAACTTATAAATGACAGCGGACTGAAAGGCTTCTCTGTTGGAGGGGCAATGGTATCAGAGAAGCATACCAATTTTATTATAAATAGCGGCAATGCCTCATCTTCAGATATATACAGGCTTGTAAAACATATTCAGGAAACAGTGTATAAGCGGTTTTCAGTTAATCTCGAAACTGAGATCAGGTTTATGGGGGAGTTTTAATCTTATGAGCAGCAGGACAAAACTCTCGACTATTAATTTCTGCGCAATTGACCTGGAGACAACGGGTGTTAATCCCGCATTTAATAAAATTGTAGAGATCGGCGCGGTAAAATTCTGCATCGACGGGAAACAGGAAACTTTTCACTCCCTTGTTAATCCTTGTGTACCGATGCCTGAAAATGTAATTAAAATTCATGGAATAACAGACGGAATGGTGGAGTCTGCCCCTGTAATCAAGGAGCTTCTCCCCGATTTCAGCGATTTCATAAAGGACACAATTCTGGTTATTCAGAATCCGAGATTCGATCTTTCATTTATCGACAGGGCATTTAAAACTCACGGGATTGAGTGCAGGCAGCTCTGGGCCCTTGATACAGTGAGGCTCGCGAAAAAATATTTTACCGGTCTCCCGAACCACAAGCTTTCCACTCTTTCTGAACACCTGGGGCTTGACCATAAAAAGCACCGGGCCCTTGATGATGCCCTTGTCTGCATGACTGTATTCCTTGAGGTGCTTAAAGGGAGAGGTGTCAATAGTGATTCAACATTTGAAGAAGTTATGACTATACATGGAGAAGGGGTGAATCCCGGGGTATCCAGTGTCCCGCGTAACAGCGCTGATGTGTTTAAAAGCATTTCAATAGGCGAGAAAGTAACAATACGCTATAAGGATTCAGACGGTAATGTCACTAAAAGAAATATTCTCCCCAAGGAATTTATCTCCTACGGCAGAAAAAATTATATACTGGCGCACTGTTATCTCCGCAACAGTGAAAGATGTTTTATGGCGAGCAGGATTATCGGAGTGGATTAAACTACCATTTTTTCCTGAATTTCATCTGAAGATTTGTACCAATTGTCTCCTCAGGCAGCAGGCAATCCAGACTGTAATAAACAATAAACTCAAACTGGTCATAGAAAAGAAATCTTCCCGTGGGGCCCGCTGCTATTCCATGTTTTGTCCCTGACATTAAATATCCCTCAGGCTCAAATACAGTATAGTCCACAAATGCTCCGGCATAAATGTAATCCTGGTAAACTGAAACTCTGTATTCATTTGATATGGAGAAAATTCTGTTTGTATAATATCCGCTCCCCGAAAATCCTTTAAAAAAACTGCTGTTAACAGATGCATTATGATGAAAAGGTGTATCGTAGAAGTTAAGATCCGATTTAAATTTGAAGGAGTATATGCTGAGGTCGCTGAACTCAAAGTCATAAGCGCATCTCAGGCTCAGCTCCCTTGATGTCCTGCTGCCTAAATATTCTGTAAAAGTAAAAACAAGGTATTTGTCAATCCTGTTCCCTATACGTATAGGTATTGGATCAAGCTTTATCCGGCTCTCGAAGAAGGGGTAGCTCTCCTTGTTATTTTTTATTTCAATGTGCTGCGGCGCTGTATCCTCTTCGTCAATGTCATAAAAATAAACTTTTTCATAACCGAGACCGGCATAAATGTTAAAATAGTTCAGGAAAGTGAATTCAGGCGCCAGTGTTGATTTTGACTGAAGATATTCATATTTTGTAAGTCCGAGATCCGGTCTGGATGATTTACTCTGATATAACCTGCTCCTTGTTATGGGACCCCAGAGATCATTTTTATATGGGTTGAACTTATATTCTGCTGTCACCTGAGAAAAACTTCGTTCAGGAGGTATGTTAAGAGAGTTGGATGGCGGTATTGAAATAAACCCTTTTAATCCCGGATCAAATCCCGAGGATAGATCAATTTCAAAATAATCTTTTCCATAAATAAGNNATCCCTGTAATAGGATACTTCCGGAATAATTGTTGAGGGGTAGTCATAATCTATGTTGAAAGATATTCCATCCCTGCTGACACTGAGCCCCTTCATCCCTGAGCCTTTTTCAGGATATATGTGGAGATCGTATTCCGGAGGGAAATCGCTGAAGATTTTCAGATTATCCTGCAGGATTGTGATCTTTTTTAAAGTGCGATCAAGCTGAAACAGAGAGTCGCTGTAATCAGCAATTCTCTGCAGTTCAATTTTAACTGACGGAAACTTATACTTTTTCTTTATCCGTGATATATTCTGCTCTGTAATTTCAACATTGTAGATCCTTCCGGGGAAGTCTATTAACTGTTTTACTTTGAGAGAGTAGTAGTTGTTAAGCCCGTGGACTATTATTTTCGCAAGTCTCCCCTCGTTGACATATAGAGCCAGCCTTTCAGGTGAGTCTTCAACAATATGAACTTTAACAAGGGAATAACCGTTTTTTCTGTAAAAGGCGGATATGGATTCAGCAGTCTCTTTCCCGGTTTTACCTTTTGAGATGCNNGATCTTTTTAATCTCCTCCTGGTTGAAAATGCGAAGGCCTTCAATAAGCAGCTCCCTCCCCGCTGCTGAGAGGTGGGGAGTATTGCTGAAGCAAATTGTAAAAATAATTAAAAGAAGTGGGGGAATTTTCTTTAAGAATTGCATCTATTCACAGAATTGTTTTTTCAGCGTTTCCATCAATGCGATAATGTTGTGATCTTTAAGAGAATAGTACATAAAATTGGCATCTTTTCGTCTGAGAATTATATCAGCTTTTCTGAGTACTGTAAGGTGCTGTGAAATATTGGATATTGTTGAGCCGAATTTCTGTTCAATCTCGCCGACATTTTTTTCCCCCTCCAGAAGAAAACAGAGAATTTTCAGTCTGATGGGGTGCGCTATTGATTTAAGAATTTCTGTGGCAGTATCTATCTGACATTCTGAAAAAAGCATTATAATTTACCTGATGTTGAAGAGTTTAAGTATTTATAGAAATTTTAAAATACCTGCTGATTAATGTCAATTTTTTTTCACGTTTCTCCATTTATGTCAGGTATGTTTTTCTGTAATGTTATAGCTGAAAAAGTTATATATATTAAGCATGCGGAAAATGCGTTCACTTTTTTTTGAGAGGATTATCCTGAGTTTTCCGTTATCTTTTTCTATTATCTGCTTTGCATGAATAAGAAATCCGATGAAAGATGAGTGCAGTATGTCGGTTTCTGACAGATCAAGAACCAGTTCTTTATGAAAACAGCTGTTCTTCAGTATAGCGAGATATCCCGGGACATTCTCATATCCTATATTTTGAGGGAGTCTCCATATTCGTGTTTCTGCCGCCTTATAATTCATATAATTACCATCCTTGGTTTATATTTCCGGGCATTATTAATATCGGCAAAGCATTGGATTTTTTTAGTTTTTTTAGTAAGTATGGCATTTATTCTATTAAATCAATNNGTAGTGATGTTTACTGCTATTTTATAGTACCATGTTGAATGATTAAGGGATTTTTATCTGCCGGGGGATTATGAGATAAGTATACCTTGAATTGAATCCACATCCGGGCACAGAATAACAGTATAAATGAAAAAAACTTGAAATAATTTGTCTTATAAGTTAACTGGTTTGAACTCGGCAGGCATAATAGAAAATAATGTATTCAAATCCCAGACATTCGAGATCAAGGGAGAGTATCCCGGTTGATATGGAGCAGATCCGCAAGCTCTTTATAATGCCTGAATCTCCCGACAAATTCCATGAGTTCGGCAACGAACTTCTTGATCTGATTCATAAGTTTTTTACCGAAAAAGGGGGGATTCACAGTTCCATTCTCCTCACAGACCTTGCAAAATTATTCTCAAATATAGATATGCCGGATCATCCCCATCTGCTGAAAGATGTCCTTTATGAAATTAAGACCAATGTGATATCCCATTCAGTAAAGGTCGGTAATCCATACTATATCGGGCATATGACAAGTGCTGTGCCCTATTTTGTAATTCTCCTCGAAATGATAATAGCTGCGCTGAACCAGAATCAGGTAAAGATTGAATCCGCCAAGGCTTCAACCTTTGTTGAAAAAGAGCTTATCTCCTGGATGCACAGAACTATATTCAGGAGATCCGCCAAGTTTTATAAAATGAATATTCAGAACAGGGATGCTGCACTGGGTAATCTTACCCTTGACGGCACAATGGCTAATCTCACTGCTCTGCTTACAGCAAGAAATCTTGCGTTCGGGCCTCATGGCAGGTTCCCGGGGATAAGGGAGGCAGGACTTGTTGATGCATACAGATATTACGGATACGACAGGGCTGTTATTATAGTATCAAAAAGAGGGCATTATTCCATAGACAAAGTGGGACGTACAATAGGTATAGGGAACCAGAATGTTATAAAAATTCCTGTTGATACAAAGAATAAAATTGATTTAATAAAACTTGAAAGAGCATGCAGGGAGATTGAAGAGGCAAATGCCGGCAGCGGCCCTAAAACAAAGATAATTGCCATGGTGGGCATAGCCGGTACTACTGAAACAGGGAACATCGATAACCTGAAGGAGATCCGGAAAATCGCAGACAGGTATAAAACCTATTTTCATGTGGATGCAGCCTGGGGCGGGTCACTCCTCCTCTCCGATGATTACAGGTATCTTTTTGCCGGTATTGAAAAAGCTGATTCAGTTACAGTTGACGCGCATAAGCTTATGTATGCTCCGCCGTCACTTGGAATGGTTTTTTTCAGGAACGGGACAGACCTAAGGGCAATTCAGCACTACTCCAATTATATAATAAGGCAGGATTCAGTTGATCTCGGGAGATTCTCAGTTGAGGGATCCCGTCCATTTGCAGCCCTTAAACCATGGGCAACACTGAAGATAATCGGCAGGGACGGATTTAAACTTATCTTTGACCATGCGTTTGAACTGACTTCTGTTCTCCGGGGGCTTGTTGAGATGCATTGCAACTTTGAAGCCATGAATCAGCCGGAACTTTTTATTTTCAACTACAGGTTTGTTCCGAAGTACGTTCAGGAAAAACTGAACAAGCTCATGACCAGGATTCAGAACGAGGATTTTGTTGATGAGAAGAACAATATGATTAAAATGGAGTACCTGGCGCGTGTTGAGAATATAAACATGGCTCTGAATGATCTGAATACCGAGCTTCACAAAGCCATCCGTGAAGAGGATGAGAGCTTCGTATCAAGAACCATGATCGATTCTCCGCAGTATTTTTATCAGGACACTGTTGTGCTCAGGGCAATAACAATCAATCCTCTGACAACTCCGGAGATACTTAAAGAGATTCTTGAACAGCAGAACAAGCTGGGGCAGAAGATATATAAGAATTTTTTCCATAACAGGTTTGAAAGAATTTAAAAATTTTTTATTGACAGCAGTTTAAGACTGTTGTTTCTGACTAATAACAATTGAGAATTGATATGACATCACAGAGACAGAAAAATTTATTACTCGGTCTACTCCTTAGCCTGCTTAAAGCTGGCACGGATTCGTGATGTCTTTTAGGATAGATGAGTAAAAGAAGGCCGTCACGAAACAAAGTGGCGGCTTTTTTTTTGAAAAATTTTATCGGGCGGAGGTGCAGGGAATGAACTTCCCGTACAGGCTTAGATGATTTCAGGCTGATATGATTCGAAAACGTCATTTCGAACCCTTTTCAATTATTCGGGTGAGAAATCTGTTTTGTAATAATAAAATGTATTATACTGACAGAAATTTCTGCAGCAGAAACAGATTCCTCACATTCGTTCGGAATGACANNTATTCGGGTGAGAAATCTGTTTCATAGCAGTATTGCGGGCTATAAGATTTCTCAGGCGGGTTCACTTCTTCGAAATGATATTTCATGATATTATAGATTTAATAAAAAATGAATAATTCTGGAGAAACAAAATGGATAAAAATAAAATAATAATTTTTGATACAACCCTCAGAGACGGAGAACAGTCACCCGGTTTCAGCATGAACATCGAAGAGAAACTTATTTTCGCGGATCAGCTTGAAAAGCTTGGAGTGGATGTTATTGAAGCGGGCTTCCCTGTTATCTCTGACGGCGATTTTGAGGCTGTGAGCGCAATCGCAGAGAAGGTAAAGAAAGCCCAGGTGGCAGGCCTTGCAAGGGCAAATAATAAAGATATTGAGGCAGCGTCAAAGGCTCTTGCGAAAGCTGTTAATCCGAGAATTCATACATTCATCTCCAGCTCCGATATACATATTGAATATCAGCTCAAGAAGACCAGGGAGGAGGTGCTCAGACAGGCTGTTGAAGCCGTGAGTTATGCCTCTACATTCACAAAAAATATTGAGTTCTCGCCGATGGATGCAACAAGAAGCGACAGGGGATACCTTGCAGAAATGGTTCAGGCTGTTATAGCTGCCGGTGCAAGGACTGTTAATATTCCTGATACAGTCGGTTATGCGATTCCCAATGAATACCATGATCTTATTAAATATCTCTTTGAACATGTTAAAAACATCAATGATGCTGTTATTTCAGTACATTGTCACAACGATCTCGGGCTTGCCGTGGCCAACGCGATTGCAGCAGTACAGGCAGGCGCAAGACAGGTTGAATGCACGATAAACGGTATTGGTGAAAGGGCGGGAAATACTGCTATGGAAGAGCTTGTGATGGCAGTTAAAACCAGAAGTGATATGTTTGATAATTGCTACACAGAGATTAATACACGGCAGATAATGCAGGCAAGCAGGCTCCTTGTCAATATCACAGGAGTTTCAGTGCAGCCTAACAAAGCGATTGTCGGTGATAACGCGTTCGCGCACGAATCAGGGATCCATCAGGACGGAGTACTTAAACATGCAATGACTTATGAGATAATGAAGCCAGAGGATATCGGAATTACAAGATCGAAGCTGGTTCTCGGTAAGCATTCAGGGAGGCATGCTGTTCTTTCAAGGCTTAAAGAGATGGGCTACGAGCTCAAGACAGAGGAGCTTGATGCATTCTTTGTCAGGTTTAAATGCATTGCTGACCGTAAAAAGGAGATTTTCGACGAGGATCTTGTGGCAATTATCGGGGAGGTTCTTCACAAAAAGGAGCAGAACTGGAGATACTCTGTAGAGAATGTTCAGATTTCAACAGGGATGTTCTCGCCTCCGATGGCAATGGTTACTTTGAAGGACCATATTAACAACAGCGTCGAGGTCTTTGAAGTTGCTCACGGTAACGGAGGTGTTGACGCCGGTGTGAAAGCTGTGAAAAAAATCACAGGGACTAAGGCCTATATCAAGGCATTCAACCTTGTGGCAATAACCGGGGGTTCGGACGCGCTGTGTGAAGTATCGGTTACTGTTGAAGAGGAAGTGGGCGGTAATAAAATCAAGGTTTTCGGAAACGGTATGAGTATAGATATCTCAGTTGCAGGGATCTTCTCTTTCGTTGATGCCCTTAACAAACTTGAATATATGAAGGCAGCCGGAACCGTTAACAATCAGATGTCTGACGGTGTCTGATAACCGGATCACGGGGCCGGGTATTTATCGGATGTAATACTTATAGCAGCAGCTCTCTAATCAGGGGCTGCTGCTCTGTATGGTCTATACAGGGGGAATCCGTCTGCTGATACAGCGGCAAGTTCAAAATAAATAATTGTGAGGTCGTATGGATTTTGTGGAAGCCGCAAAGTTCGCAGGGATGGTCGCCGGGATTGTTATGCCTCTTTTCAATATACCTCTTATATACAAGATCTGGAAACGGAAATCCTCATCCGATCTGTCTCTCACCTGGGCGCTCGGCGTTTGGAGTACCATAATCATCATGACCCCCTCAGCAATATTATCCACTGATCCTGTTTTCAGAATTTTCGGTATTGCCAATGCGATTCTTTTTAGTCTGGTTGTCTTTTTTGTTCTTAAATACAGATAAGTTCTTCCTGTGCATTGTATTAAACAATCTTGACAAACAGGCTGCCTTTTAATTATTCTTTATTCATGAAATTATCTGCCGCAGGAATATTGACAGTAACAGTTGTTGTCATTGCATCTGCAATGGGGGTTCTGTCCGCGTCTGAAAATAACGGCATCAGGGAATTCGGGAAAGTTATTTTTAAAAATGAATCCTCCGGAGAGGTAATGGTGCTCGGTCTGGTTGAGCCCCCCTCTCTCTATATTACAAAAGGGAGTATTCTGGAAATCGGCAAAGGGGGGAAAGCTCTTAAAATATCTGTGACAGATATTAGCGGAATGTATATACGGTGCAACACAGTTAATTCCGGCAGCGGACTTNNTTCCGACGTTAAAGAGGGTGATGCTGTTTATTTATCAGCCGCAGGTAATGCAGCGGTTAAATACAGTGATGTTAAAATCGTGCTTTCAGCCCTGATAAAACTGTATGAGGATTTTATATTTAAAATAGAATCTGTGGATGAACCGGCTCTTATTTCTGAATATGTAGAATTTTTTTCTGCTGATATGGAAAAACTCATTCCTGAGATTGACCGGCTTAACAGTAAATACCCTGAGCTTCTGAAATTCTACTCTGAACCGCCGGCTGAATTGAAATATGAATCAGAGACACTGAAGCTTCTTGAGCCTGCCCTTGGTAATGCATTTTTCAAAATTAAATTATACGCGGAAGATCCCGCTGTGAAAAAGTCTCTCGGGAAGCTCCAGAAAGTGCTGGAAAAAATGCGTAGCGCAGGGAAATAGATGAATTCCGATTTAATTTTTGAATATATCAACAGTTTACATTCCATTTATCCGCAGTTATATGAAACGGGCTGCTGGGTAGTTTTTTTTACTCTTCTTTATATTTATGGAAAAACCAGAAAAGGGTGGTGGAGAAAAATTCTCGGCGCATCTCTGGATTATCATAAATTTCATCTTGCGGCAATGCAGGGGGACAGGGGAATTGATGAAAAGACCAGGGAATTCTCCATGGCTCTCCTTTGGGCAATTAACAAACAGCTCCCTTCTGATCTTTCTCATGGCGGCGGGAGAGCTCTCTGGAGTTCTTTCCTCGGACAGAAAACAGCTTTGAATACCTGCGGGTCAATTTTTTACGAAGCCTCAAGGCATGCAAGGTTTATTGATCTTAAAATATTTAAGCTTAATGATACTCTCTTGAGCACATTTTACAGAATTTTTTTTGTGGAATCTGTTTTTTCACCCTTTGCCATTCTGTTTATGGATCTGCTGTTTATCCTTTCACTCATTAAAAAGCCTGACAGTGGAGCAGCACGGCTCTATATAGAAATGAAAAAAGATATGTCAGGATGACATTTCTAAAAAAACATTCCATTCCTCCCAATTAATTAAAGTTCCGCCTTGACATATTAAGTAATCTGGGTCAAAATAAAATATTCAGACGAAAACTTCGCATATGTAAAATATAGAAACCGGTTTTTTATTCTGATTCTGTTGTTAGCCGGATTTTATTATATTTCTGATTTTAAGGCAGGATTGTAATTATCAATGGGAAAAACCCGCTCCAAAAAAAAGATTCTGATTGTTGAAGATCAGCTTATCATAGCTCTTGATCTGGAGCTTATTCTTAAAAATCTCGGTTATGAAGTCGCCGGTATTGTTAATACAGGGGAGGAGAGTGTTGAGTTTGTTAAAAACAGCAAACCGGATCTCGTCCTCATGGATATTATGCTCTCTGGTGATATTGACGGTATTGCCGCTGCTGAAGTTATTCATAAGACTCTTGATGTCCCTATTATTTATCTCACCGCACATTCAGATGAAAAATCCCTTGAGAGGGCACACCTCACCGGGCCTTACGGGTATATTGTTAAACCGATCCAGGAACGGGAGTTATACACATCCATAGAGATTGCCCTGCATAGATTCAATATGGACAGGATTCTTAAAAAGAGCGAGATGAAGTACAGGACTCTTTTTGAGCAGTCTCTTGACCCTATTTTTATAACTGATGAAAATGCAGTTATTATTGATGCTAATCCCTCAATGATGGAACTCTTCGGTTACCCTATAAGTGAAATTATCGGCCACAGTGCCGACGAGTTTTTTAAAGAGCAGAATGAATATCAGAATATTATTGCGCTGGCAAGAACCAAAGGGGCTGTGAGTAATTTTGAATGCAGGATGCTGACAAAAAGCGAAAGGGTGCTGGATGTCCAGATTACCGTGAGGAAGTATGAATACGGCTGGCAGGGTGGTGACGGTTATCAGGGGATAATCAGGGATATTACACAGTATAAGCTCTATTTTGAAGAGCTTCTGAGATCCAGACAGGAGCTGAGAAACCTTACGGCTCATATTGAAAATCTCAGGGAGCAGGAGAGGACAGATATTGCAAGGGAGATCCATGATGTACTGGGACAATCCCTTACAGCACTGAGGCTTGATCTCTCCTGGGTCCGTAAAAAGATTAAACCGGAAGAGACCGACCTTGGCGAAAAGATTCTGATTATGGACAACATAATCAATGATATAATCAGTACTGTGCGTAAGCTCTCTACTCAGCTTCGTCCCGGAATTCTTGATGACCTGGGGCTCCCTGCCGCAATCGAATGGCAGACAGATGAGTTTAAAAAGCGTACAGGGATTAACTGCTGCGTTGACTGCGGTGACGTGGGGGATCTCCGGGAGGATAAAGCTGTTGCCCTTTTCAGGATTTTTCAGGAATCTTTTACGAATATAATGAAGCATTCATGTGCGGATAATGTTATAATCTCACTTCAGAAGAATGACGGTAATGTGGAAATGATGATAAGGGACAACGGTAAGGGTTTCTCCGATCAGGATCTCAAAACAAAGGGATCTTACGGGATAATCGGTATGAAGGAGAGGGTCAAGAACCTTAGCGGAACTTTAACTATAGATGGCAATTCAGGCACAACAATAAGGGTTGTTATCCCCGGCTGACAGGAGAGTTTTATGATACGGATAGTAATAGCGGATGACCATGAGATAGTCAGAGCCGGGCTTAAGCAGATCATTGCCGATGACTCAGATATGGAAGTTGCCGGGGAATCGAACAACGGTGAAAACCTGATCGAGCTGGTTAAGAAAAATGAGTACGACGTGGTACTTCTCGACTTAAAGATGTCAGGTTTAAGCGGAATCGAGGCAATAAAATATATAAAAGCGATTAAGCCTGAACTCCCTATAATTGTACTCAGCATGCATGCCGAGGATCAGTACGCGGTGAGAACAATAAAAGCCGGCGCGTCAGGTTATCTCACGAAAGAGACGGCAGCAGAGAATCTGGTTAATGCCATCAGGAAAGTGGTAAGCGGCGGGAAATACATCAGCTCCACTCTGGCAGAAACCCTTGCTGATACACTGGCAGGCGGTGGAACTACAAGGCCGCATGAATCGCTGACAGACAGGGAGTTTCAGGTTATGTGTATGATCGCCTCAGGAAAAACTGTCTCAGAGATTGCATCTGAGCTTTTCCTCAGCGTGAAAACAATAAGCACGTACAGACAGAGACTCCTTGAAAAAATGAATATGAAAAACAACTCGGAACTGACTCACTATGTTATAAAAAATAACCTTCTGGATATGTGATACAGGTTTTATCCCTGTAGGGCTTTGTCCTACGGGGCAATAGGAATTGTATAACATTTCACCCCTCTCACTCCTACCTTAAAAGAGATTTTTTCCGTAAAATAAATATCCTTTGTCCGATTGAGTAAAATCTCCTTCTGTGATAGAAACTCACCATGCAATCAACGGAAGATTATATGAAAGTGCTGATAGTTGACGATTCATCAATGATTAGGGAGAGGCTTATAAAGCTTCTTTCAGCATTTGAGGGACTCAATGTGCTCGGCATTTCCGGTGATGAGGACTGGAGCATAATCGGCGGATTAAAGCCGGATTTTGTTGTTCTTGATATAAAACTCAATCGAAGAAGCGGCGTTGATATTCTGAAAAATCTTAAGAGAATATCCCCTTATATGCCGGTAGCTATGCTGACAAATTATTATGATAATTACTACATCAGCAAATGCAGGGAGTTCGGCGCTGACTACTTTTTTGACAAGTCTAACGATTTTGATGAGCTTGCAAACGCAATAATAGATTATAAAAGAATGAACTAAAACGGGGAGGGGGTTATGTTAAAGTGTGATTTCCTTGAAGCGGTAGAGTGTGATACAAGTGCGGAGTTCTTTCGCAGGGTCAGGAGTATCGGATGTAATGAGAACCACCTTGTTTTTGATTTTTCAAGACTGGATAGTTTTGAACCGGGACTTATCAAGACTATATGCATTGCCCAGAGATTTGCCATGCTTGATAATAAGAAGATTATATACAAAGGGATTCCTAAAGAGACAATGGATCTTCTTGAAAGCAAAACCAATGTTGCCGTAGCATTCTGAAATTTTCATATCAAACTTTTTAATTGACACCGGTTTTATTTTATGCTGTGATATATTCTGCGGCATAAAATAATGAAAAGAGCAAGGATACCTGTAATAATACTTCTTCTTGTGATCAGCACTCTGCTGATCTGGTATTTTAGAATTGTTCATCGTCAAGAAATTATTTTTACTCACCTTTTTTATATCCCCATTGTTTTAGCAGCATTCTGGTGGCATTACAGGTCAGGTTATGTCGTATTGTATCTTTCCGCTGCTTTAATAATATCTGATTTTTACACCGGTGATACAGTCATGGTTCTGCATGATGCCCTGCGGGGAATAATTTTTCTTGTAGTGGGTTTTACAGTTGCTTATCTCAGAATCGAAAAATTGAGGTTTTTCAATCTTATTAAATACAGACAGATAATTGCATCCATGCGTGAGCCTGTCGCTATTTTGAACAGGGGCGGGGAGATTGTTCTCAGAAATGAAAAATTTTCCGTGCTCTTCCCCGGTAATAAGCCTGATATAAATATCTTCAAGGAACTGATGTCCGGAGAAGATTTTTTACGGTTCAGAAATTCCCTTGATGTATGCTTCGAAAAAGATGGGGTTACCTTTACTTCATATATAAAAATTCCCGGATCATCAACCGGTTTCTTCAGTATAAATCTCTCCCCTGTATCCTCCGGCGATTCTTCTGCTGATGCTGTTCTTACTTTATGGGATATGACAGAGCAGAAAAAAACTGAGGAGAATCTTAAAACAGCTGTTGAGCGGCAGAAACTTGTTATTGATGTACTCGAGCTTCTGAATAAACAACAGTCAGGCAGCGACGGTATTAAGGATATACTAAACCTTGTGAAAAACAGCACAGGCGTGGAAGCCCTGGGAATAATGCTGCATTCAGAAGGGAAGTTTACGCTTCATGTTCTAAACGTGACGGATGAAACTCTTCCGGAAAAGATTAAATCCGGCTGTTCTCTTATTAATGAACGGCGTGTGGACCCGGATACATTCTGCCTCTGCTGCCGCGCTCTTGATATCTATAATAAAAATGAAAAGGGGGCAGCAGATGATGCCGCACTTTTCTGGGCCAATGATCTGGAGCAGCTTGCTGAAACAGAGGGGCTGTCAATGTGCAGATGCATCAGCGAAGGAAAATTCAGATCGTCAGCAGTTATACCCTTTTCTGATGACGGGGGGCTTCTCGGGTTTTTTATTCTTTTTGATTCAAACGGTAATTTTTTTAACGGCGAGCTCATTGATTACTACAGGGGAGTTGTGCAGAGTATAGGGATAGCTCTTAGTCGTGCTGATTACGAGGCAAGCCTGAAAAAGACAATCCTTGAGAAGGAGCATCTTATCCGGGAGGTGCACCACAGGGTTAAAAATAACATGCAGGTAATAACAAGTCTAATCAGCCTTCAGGCCTCACGGCAGACAGATGATAATATCAGGTCAGTACTTGTTGACTCCCAGAACCGTGTCAGGGCCATGTCTCTTGTTCAGGAGCGCCTTTATAATTCAAGCGATTTCAGCTCTATTAATTTTCAGAATTATATACAGACACTGGTACCAATGCTTATGAGCTCTTACAGGATAGACAGACAGAAGGTCAGAGTTTCTCTTGATGTTTCTGATATCAATATAGGAATAAGCACAGCAATTCCCCTGGCTCAGCTTATTAATGAGATACTCTCTAATTCATTTAAACACGCTTTCACTGGCAGCGAAAACGGCGGCATTACTGTTTCCCTTCATCGTACAGAAGAGAATAAAAACTGTATCCTTGTAATATCTGACAATGGCAGCGGATTACCGGGTGATGTTGTTTTCCCTCAAAACGGGAATCTCGGATTTCAGCTTATTGATGCCCTAATCAAACAGCTTCGCGGCAAATACACTCTTGACTGTTCTACCGGAGTATCTTTTAATATTGTATTTAATGAAGGATAAAACACACCCTCCTATATTTTTTTTAAAACAACCTTCCACATCATTTATAATTAATCAGCAGACTNNAATTTGTTACTGACAGTAATATAAATAGTGTATATATTTATGGAAAGAAAAAAGAAACTTCGTGACAGAAAGCTTAAAGAGCAGGAACAGCGGATTGATGAGATACTCAAGGCTGCCAGAAAGGTTTTCTTCAGCAAAGGTTTTATGAAAACCACAATGGATGAAATTGCTTATGAGGCTGCTATAAGTAAACCAACAATCTATAAGTTTTTTTCAACAAAAGAGGACCTCTATTTTTCTCTCATTCTTCCGCTTATGCAGGAATGTCTGCATGAGATGGAGGAGGTAAATCTTCAGCTTCAGCTTAATATGTTTAATTCCGGTGAAAAGCTACTCCGGAGTGTTATGAATGTTTTTTTTAAAAAATATACAGAGAATCCCGATCTCTTCAGGATCGGGCAGCTTTATCAGCAGGCAGGTATGCTCTGGGTTATTGATAAAAAAACTGAAAATTCAATAAAGGATCTCGCCAGGTCTGTGATGGACGAAATGAGGAGCCTCTTCGATTCAGCCGTAATACGGGGGTTGTTAAGGGACATAGATCGCAGGATGCTTACTGATATAATTGTGGGTTCAATTATCGGGATCACTCAGCTTCAGGATGCGAAGTCCAGGGGGCTGGATGAGAACAGTATTGATCCGGTTATAAGTCTGACAATGAATCTTTTTTCTGACGCAATTGTTTTGAAATAGTTCAGTTACATTAGTATATTAATATAATGAGGAAAATATGAGCACTTTTATGGATGACTACAAATCAAAACTTGTTAAACCTGAAGCCGCTGCAGGTATTGTGAAGTCAGGGGACTACATTTATTATAGCGAATTCACACTCTTCCCGGAGGCTTTTGATGAAGCTCTGGCTGCGAGAATTGAGGAACTGAACGATCTCTATCTCAGAAGTGTATGCTTTACAAGTGTTCCTAAGATGGTTTTGAAAGATCCCGAAAAAAAACATATAAAGATGCATGACTGGCATTTCGGGGGACATTCCAGGAAACTTCATGAGAAAGGTTTATGCAGTTATATACCCGTCACCTACCATCAGGGTCCCAGAATTATCAGAAAAACACATAATGTCGATGTTGCAGTTGTAGTGGCTACTCCCATGGATAAAAGCGGATACTTCAACTTCGGTATATCCAATTCAGTTTGCGGTTCATATATGAGCAAGGCAAAGAAAGTGGTTATTGAGGTTAATGAAAATGTTCCCTATTGCCTCGGAGGTAATTTTGAGTCTGTCCATATATCCAATGTGGATTATATAATTGAAGGGAAAAATAAACCTTTAATTGAAGTACCTCCAATTGCTGAACAGGAGGTAGAGGTAAAGATTGCAAAAATAATTATGAATGAAATTCATGATGGTTCCACTTTGCAGTTCGGTATTGGAGGATTGCCGAATGTAATAGGAAAGATGATTGCTGAAAGCGATCTCAAGGATCTGGCTTTCCATTCAGAGATGATGACAGATTGCTGCGTGGATCTCTACAAAGCGGGCAAGATCACAGGCAGAAAGAAAGCAATTGATCACTTCAAGATGTCCTACACCTTTGCCATGGGGACAAAAAAGCTTTATGATTTTCTTGATCAGAATCCTACATGCGCGTCATACCCGGTTAACTATATAAATGACCCTCGTATAATATGTATTAACCCGAAAGTCGTAGCCATAAACAATGCAATTGAGGTGGATCTTCTGAGCCAGGTCTCTTCTGAGTCCGCAGGTACGAGGCATATATCAGGTACAGGGGGGCAGCTTGATTTTATATTCGGTGCTTTTAACTCAAGCGGCGGTAAGGGTATAATCGCCCTGAGTTCAACTTATAAAGATAAAGATGGCAACCTGAAGTCAAGAATTGTACCTACACTTGCACCGGGAACTGTGGTAACAACACCGAGATCTATAGTGCATTATGTTGCAACAGAATATGGGATAGCATTTATGAAGGGGCTGTCAACATGGGAACGGGCGGAAGCATTAATTAATATATCACATCCTGACTTCAGGGATGAGCTCGTGAAAGAAGCACAAAAAATGAACTTATGGGTAAGAAGCAATAAAATAAAATAGAGAGCAGTTATTAAGAAAATAAATGCTTCTGCCCTGGTTATATAGTCCCGGTGATGCTGTTAAAGGCTTCACCGGGACTTAAAAAAACATACAAAGCTATGAATGGGAAAAAGAAAATTTTTCCAGAGGTGAATATGAGCCGTTTTATGAATGAATACAGATCTAAACTGACAACAGCAGAGAAGGCAGTTAAGGTTGTTGACTCAGGTAATAATGTTTTTTACGGTGAGTTTGTACTCTTTCCCTGGGCGCTGGACAGCGCGCTTGCTGACAGAATTGAGGAACTGAGGGATGTTGAGATAAGAGGTACCTGCTTTACCAGGCTGCCCAAAGTCGTTGAGAAAGATCCGGAAGGTAAACATGCAATAGTGAATGACTACCACTTCGGAGGAATTTCACGGAAGCTCCACGATAACAACAGATGTAATTATATACCTATCACCTATCACCAGGTTCCCAGGATAATAAGGAAATACCTGAAACCGGATGTGGCCTTTATAACAGCTGCTCCCATGGATGACAGCGGCTATTTTAACTTCGGGCTTGCCAACTCGATTACAGGAGCGCACCTCAGCAAGGCAAAGAAGGTTGTAGTTGAGGTGAATAAAAATGTCCCTTATTGTCTTGGAGGGAATTTTGAATCAATTCATATATCCAGTGTTGATTATATTGTTGAAGGAGATGATCATCCCCTTGTGGAGGTTCCCCCCTCCCCGCCGCGCGAAATAGACCGGGAGATCGCTGAACATATAATGAAAGAGATTGAGGATGGAGTTACTCTGCAGCTTGGTATCGGTGCTCTCCCCAACCTGATGGGGCAGCTTATTGCTGAGAGTGATCTGAAAAATATCGGTATGCATACAGAGATGCTGGTTGACTCCTGTGTGGATCTTTATGAAGCAGGCAAGATTACCGGAAGCCAGAAAAAAATAGATCATTTCAAAATGACATATACCTTCGCCATGGGAACCAAAAAGCTTTATGATTTTCTGCATCTTAATCCTACCTGCGCGTCATATCCGGTTTATTATGTAAATGATCCCAGGATTATTGCTCTTAATCCTAAAGTGATAGCGATTAATAATGCGGTGGAGGTTGATCTCTTCAGCCAGATATGCTCGGAATCAGCGGGCTGGAGGCACGTATCAGGCACAGGGGGGCAACTGGATTTTATATTCGGCGCGTTTAACTCAACCGGCGGGAAAGGTATTATCTCTATGACTTCAACCTATACTGAGAAAGACGGCAGTGTGAGATCGAGGATAGTACCCACTCTTAAGCCCGGAGCAATAGTTACTGTTCCAAGATCAATCTCTCATTATATTGTTACAGAGTATGGTACTGCAATGATGAAAGGAAAATCCACATGGCAGCGTGCGGAAGCTCTTATTAATATTGCGCATCCGGATTTCAGGGAGGAGCTCATCGCAGAAGCTCAGAAGATGAAGATCTGGACAAGAAGCAATAAAGAGGATTGATGAATTCATTTACAGCAATGGGCTGCAACCCATTGCTGTAATGCTACGATTTTCTCCTTTCCGGAATTGACTGAGGCTCTCCCCCTGATTTAAAAAAATCTTTTGTAAGATACAATCCGCAATAGCAGTGACCGAACTCCTCCTGATCGGGGCGGCAGTAGTCACATGGGCAGATTATATCGCTGTCTCTCTCTTTGACTCCTGAGGCATCTCTACAGGGGCATGCAAAATAACCGTAGCGGTTATAGTTTTTCATAAGGCCGCTGATTATAATTTCCAGGTGCTCTTCATCCCTGTTAAGCTCCCACCCCTGTTTTTGTGCCACCATTGATACAAAAAGACGTGTATTTTCAAAATTCTTTTCAGCCATACATTAATCTCCCGGGAATAGAGTTTTATATTCATCCTCTTTAAAGCCGATAATCACCCGGTCTTCGTTTATTACCATGAACGGGAAGCCCACATCTTTTTTATACGCTTCTCTTAATTTATCTTTCAGAGCCTGTTTATCATCAGGGGGCATATCATCAACATATATATACATGAAACTGATTGAGTTTTCACGCAGATATTTCAGGGCTTTTTTACAGAAAGCGCAGGTTGAAAGAGCATAGACTTTTATATCACCAAAACTTTTTGTGCCTTCTTCCAGTATAAAGTTAAGATTATCCATGATTTTACCTTTTAATTATTATAATATATACTAAAATAGCATAACCGCAAAATTTCTGCAACTAAAAGACTGAATAATTTCCGGCAGGTGTGTATTTTTGTAACTTTGTATATTTATGCTCTCATAAGCAAGTATAGACTAAACTTTTTCATTGCACTCTCCTGTTTCCTGAGGCAAAAGCTTCAGGAAATTTTTTTATAATAATGCGATTTTTTTTAATATTTTTTAACATATATCNNTATATCTTGACAAATTGGTATATTATTTAATATTTAATTAAATTCTAAAGTTCGATAAGGAGTATGCTATGATAAATAAAGATATTTATGATGTATTAGTAATAGGAATGGGTCCGGCAGGGATGGCAGTTTCGGCTATGAGCAGCGCTATGGGTCTTAAGGTGGCTGCAGTGGAACACAATAAAGTGGGTGGAGAGTGTCTCAATGTGGGATGTATTCCCAGCAAGGCACTTTTAAAAGCAGGTGAGGCAAGGAGTATTGCTGAAAACCTTATGAAATACGGAATAAAACCGGGCGGAAAATCTGTTGTTCAGAGCTCTCTGAAAAAAGTCAGAGAGAAAATCGAATATATAAGCGGCCCTAAAACTTCAAAGATGTTTGATAAAGTTGATCTTATCAAAGGGGAGGGGATGGCTGAGTTTGTAGATAAGGAGACTGTCCGCGTCGGAGAAAGACTTATTAAAGCGAAGAAGATATTCATCGCCACTGGTACTGAACCATTCATTCCGGCAATCCCGGGGATTGAGAATGTGCCGTATCTTACCAATGTGAACATGTTCAACGAGAATGAGATCCCGAAAAAGATGACCATTATAGGAGGCGGCGCTATCGGTTCAGAGATGGCACAGGCTTTCTCTCGTCTCGGGGCAAAGGTGACTATTGTTCATAATGAGAAACATCTTATACCTCTCGGTGATGAAGAAGCAGCGGCTGTTCTTCAGGAAAGATTTGAATCAGAGGGGATCACTGTATACAACAGCACCTCTATTCAGAAAATTGAAAAGAAGGGTAAAACTATAAAAGTTTATACAGACAGGGGAGTTATTGATTCAGATAAGCTCCTTGTGGCAACAGGCCGTAAACCGGTACTTGAACCTCTTAATCTGGAGAGGGCAGGGATAAAATATGATTCGAAGAAAATTTTTGTTGATAAGTATCTCAGAACAAATGTTAAAAATATTTTTGCTGTGGGTGACATTAACGGTATTGCTCTCTATTCTCATGCGGCAATGCACCAGGGTATGCTGGCTTTAATGAATGCACTTAATCCTCTGCCGTTTAAAATGAGATGGGATAAGTACATTGTTCCATGGTCTGTATTCACCAAGCCTGAGTTTGCTCATGCCGGTCTTAGCGAAGATGAGGCAAGAGCAAAGGGGATCAAGTTTACAGTAATTAAGGAGAAGTATGAGGATTACGGACGCACAATCGCTGACGGTGTGCCCGAGGGTTTTGTCAAGGTGATTGCTACAGGCAGAGGTAAGGTGCTGGGGGCCACAATCGTTGGTGAGTCAGCAAGTGAGCTTATCCATGAGTGGATTTTAGCTATACAGCACGGCATCGGTCTCACTAAGATTATGATGACACAGCATTCATTCCCGACTATATCTCTCCTTAATAAAAGGATTGCAGAGATATGGATGATGGGTAAGATGGGGTCTACTCTGCTGCAGAAAATTGTAAAAATGCTGATATAGCCTTCAGAAATTCAGCCGTACAGGAAATACCCGTATTAATTACGGGTATTTCTATATGCAGAGTCAGCATCATGCTCGATTTAAAATTATTTGATGCCGACCGGGATATAGATTAAATTAGAAGGTGAGGGGAACAGCAGGATAATTATATGAATCATATTGAGAGAATACTTAATGAGTTTCCGTTTATAGTCCTTGACGGCGGGCTTGCTACAGAGCTTGAAAAGGCCGGGCACAATCTTGTGGACAGGCTGTGGTCAGCAAAGATTCTCGCTGAAGAACCGGAAGCTATTCTGAATGTTCACCGCTCTTATCTTGAGGCTGGAGCAGACTGTATAATTACATCTTCATACCAGGCTACGGTTAAAGGTTTTGTCTCTGCGGGTTATTCAAAGAACGAAGCAGTACGTCTGATTAAGCTCTCTGTTAAACTTGCTGAAGATGCAGTTGAGCAGTATATTGAGAATTTCGCAGATGCGACAGGTCCTGTGCCTTTTGTCGCTTCATCTGCAGGATGTTATGGCGCGTTTCTTGCTGACGGATCTGAGTACAGCGGTAATTATAAGCTTTCATTAAAGGAGTATAAAGATTTTCATCGTGAAAGGGTGGATATACTTGCGGAAGCAGGTTCAGATTTTATTGCATTTGAAACTTTTCCCAATGCTGATGAAGGTGTTGCGGTTTCTGAATTGATGCAGCAGTATCCTGATATTCATTACTGGATTGTTTTTACCGCCGCTGATGAAAAGCATATAAGTCATGGCGAGCTTTTCTCTGATTGCGTTAGAGAGTTGAGCGGTAAAAGAAATCTTGCAGGGATAGGGATTAACTGTTCCAGGCCGGAATATATAAGCCCGCTTCTTGGCGAAGTGAATTCATTTGTAAAGCAGCCCCTTGTTGTTTATCCGAATTCAGGAGAGCGTTTCGACATAGGGTGTACATGCTGGAAAGATGAAAGCAGTAAGGCCGATTTCTCACAGCTTGCTGATGACTGGTACAATATGGGAGCACGGGTAATCGGCGGGTGCTGCCGTACAGGCCCGGAGGATATCCGGAAGATAAGTTTATATAGAAAGAAATTAATACAAAAATAACGGGGAGGATGATATGGATACAATTTTCAAAAGACGAAGTATCAGAAAATTTCGTAACGGAGAGATTGATCAGAAAAAGATTGAGAAGATTATCAGAGCCGGGATGAACGCACCCTCTGCGGGGAATGAACAGCCGTGGCATTTTATTGTGATTAGGGACAGGGGAAAACTTGAGGCAATTACAAAAGTTCACCCTCACTCCTCAATGCTCAGGGAAGCGGAGGTGGCCATTCTTCTATGCTGTGACGTTACCCTGGAACAGTATGAAGGTTTCTGGGTGCAGGACTGTTCCGCTGCTGCTCAGAATATGCTTCTTGAAACAACTGATATGGGGCTTGGTTCTGTGTGGCTCGGTGTATACCCTATTAAAGAGAGAGTTGATGGACTCCGGGAGATTTTCTCTTTACCCGAAAATATTCTTCCTTTTGCTGTGTTTCCTGTGGGGTATCCGGGTGAAGAGAAAAAAGAAAATAACAGGTTTGATCCCGCAAGGATACACTTCGATACATGGTAATTTAAGAAGCACTTGAACTATCCGGTTCGTCAATTCATGAAATTCAAGTTCTTCTTGACATTATCCGGCTTATGGAAATATTCTTTTTTTATACTGAACAGCTGGATTTGAAAGTTTGCAATCATGGTGTACTTTATTAATAAAAGACACAAAAATCTCTCCATCTGGATTCACTCTATCTGATAAATGGCGGCAGCTTATGAAATTTTTTCCATCAACAACTCTATCCGAACAGATTGCAAATCATCTTGGTGATAAAATTACCAGGCTGGAATACCGTCCCGGTGAGAGAATAGTTGAAACAAAGGTTGCTGAGGAACTTGGAGTCAGCCAGAGCCCTGTCAGGGAAGCTCTCCGGATACTGGAAAAGAGAAAGCTGGTAAAGCTTATTGCGCGACACGGCACATTCGTTTCCGAGATTACAGAAGATTTTATTGAATCGATGTTTGATATTTTTCAGGAGCTGGTGGGGCTCGCCACTAGAAAAACAGTTAAAAATGCCACAGAGAGCGATGTTGAAAACATACTGGCATTGTTTCAGGATATGGAAAAATACTATAATGCGCGTGATGTCTTTAAGTTTAATAATGCCTATTTTGAATGGGGTCTGTACTGCCTTAAATGTGCCTATGATCCCATTCTTGAAGAGATGATACTGGATCTTGTTCCCAGTATAAGGCGTATTGAATATATGTCACTTATGAAGCGTGACATCGAAGGTTTGTCTTCAGTTTACTCATATATAAAAAATGCGGCAGAGAGGATCAAGGCCAGAGATGCAGAGGCTGCGGAGATGAATAACCGGATGGGAACTGAAAGTGAAAAGAGGGTGGCCCTGGAGTTTTTCAGAAACGGCGCCCTCAAATTTTAACGTTGAGGAGATATGAAATAAGTCACAACTCCTCAATGCTTTTGATGATCTGGCGTATAACATTTTCATCAGTCTTCGGATTAAAGAACACCGCTTTCCACCCCGGCATTGATATGCCATTGGGATTATAACCCATTGATGTTGTAAAACTAAGACTGGCATCAATCTCCGGGTTGCATGAGTTTTTTCTTTTTTCGAAAAGCCGGTGAATTTCATTAAAATAGCGTGAATACTCTTTTTCATTCAGCTCCCCGCTTATTATTCTATCATATATTTGTGACGCGTTTCTTCCTTTCGGCAGTACCCACCAGACAATACTGGGGCCCATACAGTGCTGGTTTAAAACACGGCAGTATTCGAGAGAATTCAGTTTTTTGCGCAGAAGGGCTGTCATCTCCAGTGAATGAGCCACCAGTATCTGGTATCCTTTCAGACCGATTCCGTTGAGACTTGCCATAACAGAGAAAGGCCCTATACCAGGCCTTGATGTTTCAAGAGTGAAGAGAGCAGGATCATGCCTGTAATCAGCTTCGGAAAAATAGGGGACCTGCTCCATACTTCTGAAGAGGTACTTGAGATCATCCCGGTTGTAAACGATAAATGCGCTTGCGGGATAATGCCCCCATCCCATTTTATGAAAATCGAGAGTAATGGAATCTGCATACCTGATTCCCAGTGAATATTTTTTAAGCCTTTCAATTACTGAAACAACTTCTGAGCTTAATCCGAATTCATTCTCTTCAAGATTATATTCATTAAGAAAACATAGTGACCATCCAGCTGCCGCGTCAACATGAAGCTGGGGAACCGGTTTATTGTACTTCCGGCTTTTCTCATCAATTATCCGGCGTATTGAACTGATATCGTCAATACCGAATGCGTCGGTGCTGCCGAAGGTCGCTATAACAAATGCGATTGTTATATTCTGGTTGTAAAGAATTTCTATTTTTTCCTCCAGTAGTTCAAGATCCATGCTGCATGAGTCATCTGTAGGAATCGAATGCAGATTCTCAGTTCCAAGCCCCAGCCAACCGGCTAAGGTTTCATTAGAGTAGTGTGCCGCTTCTGAAACTATACCGGCAAGGTTTACCCCTTTTAGACCCTGCCTCATCGCGCCGGGGTGAACCTTTTCAATCCCGATCTTCCCTCCATAGAGATTGGATATTGTACCTCCCATGGTGAATATTCCCCAGGGATTTTCCGTATGGTAGAATACAAGATTGGCCAGAGCCGTGATTGCTTTTAGTTCCAGTTCGTTTGATCTCTGGCTGTATGTGTCAACACAGAGATTCGGATTTTTTAAAAGACATGCGATTGAACCTATCAGTGACGCGTAATTTGCAGGCCCCTTAACGTTCTCCAGGTGGAGTTTTGAATACCATCCGTCTGTCCCCCAAAAATATGGAAATATAGCATCTCTCGCATCTTTAAGGTTTCCCGGAATGTAATGTATTTCCGGATTGGATTGAGCGGTGTCATAATTTCGCGACATTAATTCAGTAACGGAAATCTGTTCCTCGGCTTTAAGTGTATTAATCAGTTCATTTATAATCTGCTGAATTTCAGGTCTGGTGCAGTTAAAAAAATTATCTACTATTCCCGCAAGGAGTTCCTTTTTCATAATTATTCCCTCTG
>DINC01000118.1 GCA_002425885.1 Spirochaetia bacterium UBA5550
AGAGTAGACATAAATATTCAATCTGACCAGTTCCCGAGAAGTTTGTCATATTCAAGCATCCGTTTTGTTTCTTTTTTACCTTTTATACAGATGATTTCATATTTCGATACAGTCATCGCATCAAGTTTCGTGCTGTATGAAACAAACCTGCTGCCGTTTTTACTGCATGTTCGTTCAGCAGCAGTTCTTACAGGATCATCCTCCTGAACTCTTTTCACTGCGTAAGAATTCCTGACGCGCATTTTACCATCCCTCACAGGCCAGATATAGTTTTCATTTGTCCTGAAAGTATGCCTGGTATTGCGGTTATCTATATCAGCAGTCCATATCAGCCCTGATTCAAGTGGGTTAACCGTAGAGGTCCAGTAGAAATATTTCACATTAACAAAACTTTTTTGTATTTCTGCTGGAGCTGTTTTTAGAAAATGATCAAACTCCTCTTTAGTCGGAAGCCTCCAGTCATTGTACCCGGCAGCATCAAGTTTCTTTACGAATGAAAGGGCGTCCTCCCATGACAGACTCTCTCTGGCATAATTTGCATCCTGAAGCCACATCAGTCCTGTGGAGTTATCTTTAATCATCCCCTGACCGGTATCAGAGAGGCCTGTTCCATTATTTGCTGATTCTTTATTCTGCGGAGTCTTTCCGTATGGATAAACCGGCATTTCAGGTTTTATTGAGGAGATGTTGCCTTTTCCATGAATGCCGCATGTGGCAATTGTCATCATGGGGAATTTTACTATAAGAGTAATCAGGCCATCAGAGGTGATGATTTCAAGCTTCTCCCCCATTTTAACTGATTTACCTGATAAGAGCTTAATTGTTATCTCTTTTTTTGAAAGATTGATATTCTCAACAGTACCGGTTTCATTTTTTAAAGCAGGTGCGGTTTCAGCAAAGAGAATCATGAAACAGAGAACGGATAGGAAGTTTTTCATATAAGGAGCTCCACCGGCAATATTATAATCTTCAGAAATCAGTGTAAGATTATAGGAGGCTTTATGGTTTTTCAATTATTATTTCTCGGTAAACAGTGTTTGTTCAGCATCATATGAAAATAAAAGGATGCACCGGCAGGTTCAGATTGACTGAAAAATGAGATAAATCCGCTCAGGCTTTTATGGGTTGTTTTAAACTTTTATATAGTGTTGCGGAATTAATAATTGACATTAAAAATTGTATGAACTATTTTATTATGAAAACTAAACAGGAGGATGGTTAATGATTAAGTTTAAAACCATTTTTGCGATATGCTTATGTGCAGTACTTTTTTTATCAACAGCATGTACACACAGACTTGTAGATTTTACAGTTATTTCATCTAAAAACTGTGATGTAAAAGGCAAAAGAATGCAGCGAGTTAAAGGTTCTGACGGTTCATGCAGCATGATACCGGTTAATCTTAAAGAAGCTCTTGACAGGGCAATCGAGCAGCAGCCTGGCGCAGATGCACTTATAGATGGTGTAGTGTATTACAAAATTTATCCCTTCTACCACAAATATGAAGTTGAAGGAACAGCTGTAGCAACCAAGTAGCAGTTAATGAAAAAACATGTGGCAATTCTTAGTTGTCACATGTTTTTTTTAAAAATGCTTCAATCTCCCGGCTATTCTTCTCTTTTGAAAAAAACAAAGGAGTTCTCCCTTGTTTATCTGCAACATCAATCATACAGCCTGATTTGACCAGTAATTCAACAGCTGATAATTTATCTGAGTAAACTGCATTATGCAGAGGGGTGAATCCGTAATTGCTCCTGGAGTTCAGATCCGCTTTGTTTTTTATCAATGTCTTCATTGCTGCGATATTACCGTATGTTGAAGCCATGTGGAGAGGTGTATATCCGTAATCATTTTTTAATTCCACGTTTGCTCCTTTATCAATAAGAAGCTGAATCACTTTTGAATCATTATTAATTGCAGCTAAATGAAGAGGGGTATAGCCTTTATCCCCCCTTGTATCAGCAGAGAAACCTTCAGAGAGAAGCCGGCTTATCTCTGTCGTGTTGCTGTTTTTAACAGCATCATGAAGTTCTGTATTGCTGTAAACTGTTTCTTCACGATGCGCAGATGAACAGGAAATAATAAAAACAGAGAAGAGCAATAAACATTTTTTCAGCATATTATTTAAAACCTTTCTTACCGGATCAAACACTACTAAAAATTTTTTGAGTAAATTGCATTTGAAAGTTTTTCCACTGCTTCAAACAGTTCTTCCTGTATCTGCGGATCCAGCTTGTTAGCATCGGAACCGAAAGCATACTGCATTTCCGAATCAAGTGAAAGGTTTACGGAGTTATTTGTAGCATCATGAGTTATGCTTGCCGCAGCAACAGCGGTACCTTTGTCTACTGAAATAACTCTTGCATTAAGCATTAAGGATATACTGATTTTTGAATACTTCGCAAGGTCAAGATCATATTTCTTTATATCATGTGTCATTTTTGTGACAGAGACCAGAACAATATATTCAGCCTGAAGCATGTTACCTATCCGTATTGCGTCATTCTGTTTCAGAAGCCCGGTCATCCCCAGCTCGTGTTCTTTGATTATTTTATCCAGCCTCTTCCTTTCAACTATTATGAAACGGTTTGTTTTTGTTAAATCTGTGATAAGGTGGTCAGTCATAACATCTAATATACTGGCTGATATTTTCTGGTCAGTGCCGTTTATTATTGTTGAAACTGCAATAGTCTGTGGTTTCCCGGTATATACAGGTTGAGTTGTTCCGCATGATAAAACAAGAAGAAAGAGAGTTAATAAAATAGTTGCTTTTTTCATTGGTTCCTCTTTTTAATTTTTTAGAAAAAATCTGATTTTTTCTAAAATAAATCAAGAAATAATTATTNNTTATTTAAACAGCACTTTTCTTTGAATAATAGAATTAATCTATTTGTATAAGAAGCTTCAGGTAAAACAGGGAATCAGCAGTTATGTTAAATGAAAAACACCGGCAGGGATCGTTGATGTACAGGATTATATGGTTCGTTGTTTTTCTGATTTGTTTTTTTCAGGCCGGATTTTCAAGTAACAGCAACAGTGAAGCAAAGAACCTTGAAGGCATGCATCTGCTTGAGGGTAACAGGCCGGCAGAGGCTGAGATCTGTTTCAGGCAGGCCATCGCAGAGGATAATCAGGTTCAGTATTATTATAATAATCTTGCTGTTTCACTGATGCAGCAGAAAAAATACAAAGAAGCTATAACACAATTAAACAAAGCGATTATAATAGATCNNTTATGTAAAAGCTGTATCTAATCTTGCAGTATGTTATTTTTATTTATCAGATTTCAGGCAGGCTTATAATTATTATAAAATGGCTGAGAAGATGAACACTGATTATGTAAAATCAAGATTTACCAGGGAAAAGATAAAAGAGAAGACAAGGGATATAGAACATAAAGATTACGATGAGAAAAAAATTGATAAAATCAT
>DINC01000240.1 GCA_002425885.1 Spirochaetia bacterium UBA5550
AATTTTACTTTTTTCAAATTACAAACTGTCCGGACGGTTTTTTTATTGACACATTAGTCCAGTTTGTGACACTTATTAAATCTTCATTGCCGGAGGTTTTATGAAAAATAAACTACTTTTATTATTAATCACTTTTAGCACTATCTTCGCGCTGTCATGTATGGATGCAACAGAAACAGCTAAGTCTGATTCCTCTTCAAAAAGTTCTGTTACTCTTCCAGGTACAGACGGAATCCTGAAATCAAAATCATCATCCGCAGCAACTCAGGAGTACAGTTATGCATACAAAGAATGTGTATACATACAGTCTCCAGGTGCAACAGAACCGGTAACAATAGCAGCCAATATACTTATTCCGGATGCATTAACAGATGGCCAGAAGTTCCCCGCAGTTATTTTTGCAAACAGCTGGGCTCTTGAGGAGCATGAATATATCGCACAGGCGATTCACTTTGCCAAGAAAGGGTACATTGTGCTCAGCTTTTCAAGCAGAGGATGGGGACTCTCAGGCGGCAAGGTTGCTCTCGGCAGCCCTGAAGACCGTGCGGATTTCAGCGCGGTAGTTGACTGGCTCATCGCCAATTCCCCCGTCGATGAGTCTAACATCGGTGTATGCGGCATATCCTTAGGCGGAGGAACAGCGCTGAACGCAGCAGCTCACGAACCGCGAATAAAAACTGCTGTCGGTATATCCGCATGGACAGACCTTGAATCACACATGTGGTCAGAGGAAACTCCGAAACTTGTCTGGGGAAGTCTTCTTGTGATAACAGGAACAATCCTCGCGAGAATGGACCCGGATATCTATTCAATCTACTACGCCACACTTACAAATTCAAATATCGCATGGCTCAAAGAGTGGTGTTCAATCCGCTCACCTCTTACATTTATTGATAATATTAATAAAAGAAATACTCCCGTTTATATCGCAAACGGAATGGAGGATTATCTCTTCACACCTGATTCAGTTCTGAACTTTTTCAATGCACTGAAAGTTGACCACAAGAGAGCGGACCTAAGCCTTGGAACACATTTCACGCCTGAAGCCACAGGTATACTTGGACTTGATAACTACGTATTTGATAAGGTAGACAAATGGTTCGACTACTGGCTCAAAGGGATCGATACAGGTATCATCTCCAATAGAGATAAAAGCGCTGTTGTCTCAATGCAGCTTAAAAATTCTCTGGAGAGAGTTGAATACAGTACTGATAAACTTCAGTATGCTGATGGAACTTATACCTGGCCTCCGGAGAATGTAACAGAGCAGATATTCTATTGCGGGCAGAGAACACTTTTTACAAACGGAACACTTAAGAGTTCTATGAATTCAAAAACCGCAACAGACAGTATGTATTCAGGGCTTCTTTCCGGATCAACGGCAGGAGCTGTTGTATTTCCTCTTCTTGAACAGCTTGGAGCCGGTGTAATAACAAATATAAATCTTCTTAATAGAATTGAATCAATTGCGTGGGAATCTTCAGCATTTACTGCTGATAAAAAGATCAGAGGCGGTTCCGAAGTTAAACTTCGCCTGTCATTGACATACGGTAAAGGGCAGATTGTTGTTTATCTTTATGATGTAGACAGGTGGGGCACTGCAACTTATGTAACTCACGGATTTCACACATTCTGGAACGCGAAGCCGGGCAAAGTAATGGATATCACAATTCCGATCATGACAACTGCATATGATATTCCTGCAGGTCATCACCTCGCGATGGTTATAGATACAAGTGATCCTCTATATTCAAAACCAAGCCTTGTGCCTTTTAACATTACCTATTATTATGGAAATACGGCGGCAAAACAGATAAAACTGACCGTTCCTTTCGAGAATTAACAGTTCTCAAAAACTTTACGCTTTGAAATCCGGTTCAGAATCTGAACCGGATTTTAATTATACAACAAACCTCGTAGTGCTGCCGCACACCGCAGGTATAACCTCAAGTCTGGCGTCAATCCTCTCCTTAAGCTCGTTAACATGAGAGATAATGCCAACAAGCCTCCCGCTGCTCTGAAGATCTATGAGCGTGCTGATGGCAAGGTCAAGAGTCTCACTGTCCAGGGAACCGAAACCTTCGTCAATAAAAACCGTGTCCAGGTGAATTCCGCCTGCATACTGCTGCACAAGATCAGCAAGCCCCAGCGCAAGTGACAGCGAAGCAAGGAAAGCCTCTCCGCCGGAGAGAGTCACCACCGGCCTGCTGTACCCGGTATATTCATCAAAAACCTCCAGGTCCAGGCCTCCGGAAGTTCGTCTGTCCTCAAGCCTGCCGGGGCTGATAAGCCTGTATCTGCCGCGGCTCATCCTCTCGAGACGGTTTGAAGCAATCATCAGCACTTCTTCAAACAGTGACTGAAGCACATAACGCTGGAATGTAAGCTTTCTGCTATTTTTCCCCCCGGCAACATCAGCAAGTTTCTGTATGACACCGAAAGACTGCTCCTCTAATAACGCAGACTGATCAATCAGCCTGATCTTTTCAGCAATCTTCTCGAGCCTCAAAGCCTCAGATTCAGAGCCCTTCATACTCCCTATTATCTGTTCTGTTTCATTTTTAACAGCATCAATTTTTCCCGAAATAGCCGCAATATCCGGACGTTCAGTATCTTTCACTACAGCTGACGCTCTCTCCACTCTCCCTTTCGCAGATATAAGCTCTCTCCTGTACTTCTCTACAACTGCTTCAAGATCCTTAAACTTTTCAGTTCCCAGCATAAGACTTATAAAATCAGGTTCAGATTTAAAGCCTTCTTTAAGGAGCCTGCTGCTGAACTCAAGTTCTTTCTCTTTCAGTTTAACCCTGGCTGCTATGCAGTCTTCATCAAGTTTTCTATACAGTGCTTCAGCAGCACTATATTTCTCCGACGCATCTTTCCATTCTTTTTCACAGTCTGCTATGAAAGAAATAATTTCCTCCATCCCCTTTTTCAGTGAAACGATTTTTGCGAGGAGATCATCCAGGTTATTGATACCTTCAGGGAGCCCTGTGCCAAGCTGGCTGCGTCTGCTCATCAGAGCTGATAATTTCAGTTCAACTTCTTTCAGTGCAGCTGAAGATCTATCTACTTCTGTATTGATTGCAAGAAGTTGATTCTCACAATCCGCAAGACCGGTTTTTAAAGAATCAGCCCCTGCGGCTATTAATGTTATTCTTTCCAGCTCCGCTGACTCTTCCCTGTATCTCTTCTTGAGATCTTCACGGGTAAGGTTTCGATGCTCCTCCGGTATCTCTTCCAAAGCAGGCATCTGTGACCTGATTGATTCAAGTGCGGTTCTCTTTTTTATGATCTCCTTCTCAACAGATCTGGCCTCATCATCAGTTTTCTTCTCTTCCGCCTTCAGCTTTTCAATATCATCAGTACCGGGATTATCCTTATCGCCTGCGGCAGGTGCCGGATGGTGAAGAGACCCGCACACAGGGCAGGGTTCACCGCTCTTCAATTCTGACGCGAGCATTGAGGCCTGGCCCATTCTCCACTGTTCCTCAAGATTCGCTCTATCCTCATTTAATTTTTCAATCTGTATCAGCAGGGCAGCATGCTTCTTTTCAAGAGAGGGTATCTCAGACTCAAGCTTAAGAATCTCTGATCCCGATTTTTCAATCTCTGCAATCTTTTTGCCTGACAGGGTTATCCTCTCCAGAGAGAGGTTTATTGCTGTAAGACCGGCAGCGGCTACTTCCGCTTCACTTACCTTCAGTCTCAAACTCTTCACCTGATCTTCAAGCTTACTTCTTTTTTCAACATCAGCTGTATACAACTTCGCGGATTCTTTTTTTATCTTTTCATTCAGAGCGATCTCTTCATCGGCCTTTGCAATTTCACTGTATAAATCCCTGCATGACTCAAGCCTGTAGAGCTTCTTTTCCGCAAGCTTCAGCTCCTCTTTTTTCCCGGGAGTATCTTTAACTGCTTTTTCTGTTTCATTTTTTTTCTTTTCAGCAGATGCGAACTCTTCTCTGCACCTGCTGAATTTCGCTTCCTCACCGGAGAACGCTGACCTCTCATCAGTTAATGATTTATAAATATCAGCAAGAGCTCCGGCTCTTCTCCCTGCTTCAAGGGTTTCAGCATAACCGTTTATTTCGCTCTCCCTACCTTCAAGTGCTTTAAGCTCCTCAGCAGCCAGATCCACCTCTTTAAAACGCGCATCAGCAACAGTTGCTGACGTCATCTCCTCACGCAGCTTTTTCTCCTCTGACTCAAGCTTCTTAAAAGCCTTGCTGAAACCTGCAGCCTCAATTTTACATGCAGAGGCCTTTACAGAAAGTTCATCTGCTGATTCGGCGTTCTCACCCCGCAGCACCGCGTCACGTTCGGAATAAAGAGTATCAAGCCTCCTCTTCACATCAGCGGCCCTATCCCTGAAAATCTCCTGTATCCGGGTAAAACGTTCAGTGGCAAAGAGAACTTTAAGAATCTCCTCGCGCCCCTCTGCCTTTGCAGCAAGAAGCTCCCTGAACTTCCCCTGGGGAAGAACAATGACCTGCCTGAACTGGCTGCTGTTGAATCCCAGAAGCGCCTCAATCCTTTCCGTGACCTTCGAAGTGCCTGTTTCAACTACATCATCATTCTCGCCAATAAGCCAGAGTGCTGCTTCAGGATTGACCTCCCTTGTGCCTGAGCCCCTCTTTTTATTCAGAGTCTGCCGGGGGCTTCTTTTTATCCTGTAGAGTTTACCTCCGATATAAAATTCAAAAATCACATGGGATTCTGTATCACCGTCAGCCCACTGGCTTCTCATCTGCTCAAGACTCCTCTCGTCTCCGCTGGTATCACCATATAAAGCATAAGTCATGGCATCGAGGATCGAAGTCTTCCCTGAACCGGTAGGCCCGTGTATAAGAAAAAATTTTTTCTCCCCAAGATTTGAAAAATCGATTACCTCTTTATTTTTATACGGCCCCATGGCCTGTATCTCGATCTTTACAGGCTTCATAAGCCAACCTCCGCTTTAACTCTCTCCTCCAGCACACTCCCCGCTATTGCAAGCGACCTTTCGTCCGGCTCCTCCCCTGTAACATTAAGATAGAAGGAGGTAAACAGGTCAATATCACTATGCTTCAGCCCGGCGCGCCCAGGCAGCAGTTCACCTACAGAGCTGAATTCAGTTCTCTCAAGATGAATAATATTCGGATAAACAGTGCGCAGCCTGTTCATCGCATCATAGACCGCTTCACGGTCAGTAAGTATAACTGCAACATAATCCTCTCTGTTCAATGAATCATCACCTTCAAGTATCTCTTTCAGGGAACCTTTCACCAAGCGCAAATCCCGCCGTGGCGTCAGTGGAATCTCACTGGTTTTAACATTACCGGTACGGTCAATCTCAACAAGCGTAACAGACTTATTGTGTGACGCCTCTGAAATTGAATATTTCATCAGAGATCCGGAATACCGTATTGTATCACTTATATTCTGAGGAGCATGCAGATGCCCCAGAGCCGTGTAGCAGAACCCGCTGAATGCTGAAGCTGCCACAACTCCCGCCCCCCCGATGGAAAGGGGCCTCTCCGAATCGCTGGAACTGCCGCCGCTTACAAAGGCATGGGCAACCGCAACTGACCGCACACTTTCCGTTTTTTCCGCACGGATTTTATCATTGTAAAGAGTTATACCGCTGTTATGCGTAAGAGTTTCATCACACTCCAATGCAGACTTCATCCTCTCGGGATCAGCATAAGGGATGGAATAAAAGCAGACCGGCCCATGTTCGTCCTCAATAATAACGGGAACCACGCTCCCCCTGAATATTCCGGTTATATTCAGCCCCCCTCCCTTCATCATGGCTGAGCAGAAATCAAGACGCTCCGCTCCGTCATGATTACCGGCAATCATGATTACAGGAATCTTCAAATTCCGTGTCACACGCTCAAGGTGGGAACTCAGAAGCTCAACAGCTTCAGGGGGAGGGACAGACCTGTCGTAAATATCCCCGGAAATTATATAGGCATCAGGCTTTTCATTTTTAAGAATATGCTCAAGGTTTTCAAGCAGATATGCCTGGTCATCAGTTAGGTGCATCCCGTGAAAAATTCTCCCCAGGTGCCAGTCAGCGGTGTGAATAAAGCGCATTTAATACTCCGTTCAGAATTTATAATCAGAAACATTATTTTTATCGCTATTCATTTCAAGCAATTTATACAATAGACGAAATACAGGCCTAAAATGTAAAAAATAATCCGTTCTTAACAAAAAATTTAATTTGATCCATAGAATCGCCGGTATTATTATATTTCACTATATCCTTCATATTNNCCATAGATTTAATTGAGAGTTATAACATGGAACATCATCAACCGTCGATAGACCGGATAACTGAACAGATTTTTTCCCGTCTTCAAAAAGGGTTCATACCTGACAATGAGATACTTCATTTTCTTAAAACATCTTATGGCGTAGAGAACGAAAAAGAACTCCACAATTTCCTCAATGATAAATCATTGAATGATGGTACAATATATGAACTTGCAGTCTATCCTGATGATAAACTGCGTGCAGAGATAGAAATACTGATTCCGGCAGAGGGGCTCACCATTTCTGAAATTGAATACATACATGATACCCTGCAGAAAAGACCTCCATCTATTTCTATCATGACCAATACCGCAGTTCATATAGCTGATCATGAAAATTCAGTATCCTGTATCACAGGTTTTATTAAAAAACTTAACCTTAACCAGGATCTTCTATTCCTGGGGCACGAAGCTGATTCATCCTCAAGTGAACTGTATTTTAAATCAAGGGCGCTCCTGAGAAAAAGAAAATTCACCCCTTCAGGAGACAGAGGGGATTTCATGAAAAGAATAGTTCAGTACAATGATGTAATTGCTCCCGGAGTTGAAAATACTCTAACATTGATGGACAGATCTATGACACTCATGTCCGGGAATAAAGAGAAGGTTTTAGATGAACTTGCTGCAAAAAAATACAACTTTGAATCTGTTCTCTCACAGGCTGAAGAGTATTCAGTTCTCCTTAAAACCTGGGGAATGGAGCTGCTCCTGATGAGAAAAATACAGCCATCACCTGTATCTGCGGATGAGGCTATTGAATCAATACGAACTATAGACAGGTTGACATCAATGGTTTACGGCTTTATTATACCTCCATCCGATATAGCTGTTCAGATCAGCATAGACAGCTTAAAAACCCCCTCTGATCTGTTCAACTGATTCTCGGATGTTTTTTAAGCATTTTTATCTTGAAAAAATGCTTGTTTATTATGATTATATAATTAAGAATTGAGTTTTGTGTGTGAAACTACATTATTATATCAATAAAGAGGTCGTTATGAGTTGTATAGTAGCAATCGGAACACAGTGGGGTGATGAAGGTAAAGCAAAGATGATCGACTACCTGACAAGGGACGCGGACGTAGTTGCGAGATACCAGGGTGGTGCAAATGCCGGACATACAGTCGTTGTTAATGACAAAAAATTTGTATTTCACCTTATACCATCGGGAATACTGCACGAGGGTAAAAAATGTATCATTGGAAATGGCGTTGTGCTTGACCCGATTGAACTGATTGAAGAGATCGACCTCCTTGAGAGCAAAGGCTACAATGTCAAAGACAGACTCATAATTTCAGATTCAGCTCATTTTATACTTCCATATCACAAGACCCTTGACAGCCTTCTTGAAGATGGCAGCGAGGAAAAAATCGGCACAACAAAGCGGGGCATAGGGCCCTGTTATGCGGATAAATGCCTCAGGGCAGGCATAAGGACAGGGGATATCTTTGATGAGGCTTACCTCCTCAAGAGGGTAACAGCAGCTCTTAAAGTAAAAAACCTTCAGCTTGAAAAGATGTATGGTCTCCCGCCTGTAACTGCTGATGAAATCATGGAGATACTCCTTGATTTCAAAGCTAAGGCAGGAGCAATGGTAACCAACAGTCAGAAATTTCTGTACGAGGCTCTCAAGCATAAAAAGAATGTTCTCCTTGAAGGAGCTCAGGGCTATGCTCTTGATATAGACCACGGTACATATCCATTCGTGACATCATCAAATCCCACAATAGGTGGCGCCCTTATAGGGTCAGGACTCAACGCGGGGGACATCACAGAAGTACTGGGCATCACAAAGGCTTATGTAACACGTGTCGGAGAGGGGCCGTTCCCCACAGAGGCGGACGAAGAGGATAGCGAAAGACTCAGAGTTAACGGAAATGAATTTGGAGCAACAACAGGGAGGCCCAGAAGATGCGGATGGTTCGACATTCCGCTTTTAAAAAAATCTATTCAGATAAACGGGCTCAACTCTCTTGCCATGACAAAACTTGATGTTCTTACCGGTTTTGAAAAAATTAATATCTGTATCGGATACGATTTAAACGGAGAGAGAGTTGATGATATCTGCCTCTCTAAACTCTCTTCTGTTAAACCTATATTAATCGAAATGGACGGATGGGAGGAGAACATTTCCAAATGTAAATCTTTTGACGAACTCCCGAAAAACGCAAAAAATTATATAAACTTTATTGAAGAAGAACTGAATGTCCCGGTTTCATATATTTCAGTGGCTCCCGGGAGAGAATTCACATTTAAAAAATAATTTGATATAGAGTCCGTGGACTGGTATATTTCACAAAACACTCTTCAGGAGTTTTACATAACCAGTATCTGTTTATTTACCTGATTGTGTTGAAAAAAATAATGCCAAATTATAAAAATTTTAAAAAATTTTTTAATTTCATTGACAGGCAAAAACGTATTTTGTAAAAGGTTATCACTTTGTTTAGAGACGCTAGCTCAGTCGGTAGAGCAACTGCCTTTTAAGCAGTGGGTCCGGGGTTCGATCCCCCGGCGTCTCACAAAACAAATTTTATATAGCATGTCCC
>DINC01000054.1:0-967 GCA_002425885.1 Spirochaetia bacterium UBA5550
CCCGCCTTCGCGGGAATGACAATAATTACCGGGTGAATCTGATTGTGAAAATATTGTTTCAGTTAAATGGAGTTTACTAATGGCAGATTTTCAGAATTTAAAATATACGAAGGACGGTGATATCGGTATTGTAACGATTTCACGGCCGAAAGCGATGAATGCTCTTAACACAGATTTGCTTGTTGAGCTCGGCAAAGTTGCTGATCTTGCTGCTGAAGATAAGAATCTGAAGATCATAGTCTTCACCGGCGAGGGGAAAGCCTTTGTTGCAGGCGCAGATATTGCTGAGATGAAAAATTTCAACAGTGAGCAGGGGCGAGAGTGGGGCGAACTCGGTTCAACTGTATTTAATAAGATCGAAAAGCTGAAGATCCCTTCGATTGCTGCTGTTAATGGTTTTGCCCTTGGCGGGGGATGCGAGCTGGCCATGTGCTGCGACATACGGATTGCTTCCGAAAACGCTAAGTTCGGGCAGCCTGAAGTGGGGCTCGGCATTACACCTGGATACTCCGGATGCGTGAGGCTCCCGAGACTCGTGGGACCTGCAAAGGCAAAAGAGCTTATTTATACAGGGGATATTATTAACGCTGCTGAAGCTGAGAGAATAGGCCTTGTGAATAAAGTTGTTGCTCCGGACCAATTGATGGATAGTGCTATGGAACTGGCGCGGAAGATTGCTTCACGTGCGCAGATAGCAGTCCGCTATTCAAAGATGGCGATAAACAGGGGCCTTGAGACAGATATTGAAACAGCAATTGTTTTTGAAAATCAGGTTTTTGCTCTCTGTTTTGCTACAGAGGATCAGAAAGAGGGTATGACTGCGTTTATTGAAAAAAGAAACGCTGATTTTAAATGCAGGTAGAACCTGCACGTTTTTGTCTTCTATTACTCTGATATTCAGCCGCAGATGCGGCTGAATATCACTTATATCCCGTCCAGTCTTTGGCCTTCTTATAATTGTTAAAGC
>DINC01000054.1:1086-5908 GCA_002425885.1 Spirochaetia bacterium UBA5550
GAAGAAGCGTCAGCGACTGAGAGATCTATTTTTTTAACGATAATTTTTAGATTTCTCACATACGTTCGAAATGACATAGCTCTATTATTTTAAAAAATTTAATAGAAGGTATTTCAGTTTAAGGCGGTGTAGATAATTATGCAATATATAGTGCAGAATGAAAATGATTATTTCAGCCAGTCGGGACTTGCTACACTGGAACTTGATGAAGGTTTAACCATAGTCAGATTTAATGATGAACTCTCAAAAATTACCGGGATACCTGAGCCTGTACTCTCGGGTATGAAGTGGAATGATCTCATAGCATATTACAATCCCTGCTCAATGAGGGGAGAAAACTTATACATTAAATGGGGGATGAAAACTCCAACAGGTAAATTCTGGTGCTGGCAGAAATATAAAAAGCCCCGGAGAATATTTTCAGCTACAGTAAAATACGACTGGATAGAAAGGATCTATTACGCCACTCTTTATGATATCAGCGATCAGATCTCACCGGAGAAACTTGTAACCGATGGCGGAATAATAACCGGTGTCATTACAGATTCAGTAAAAGGGGCAATGGCATATCATGACAGCGATGGTATAATCAGGTTTGCATCACGTGAAATAAGCAGCATGGCGGGGCTCAGCACCAGGGATATAATCGGCAGGCATATCAGCGATTTTTTTGAACATGAGCTGGTTGAGAAATGGATTTATCTTATGAATGAAAAAAACTGCGAAGTCCCCGGTTACCTTGAATTTAATACTTCAAGAAGCCATAAACATGTCAGGGCTTTTCATTTGATCGCAACTCCCAGGTTATTCATGGGAAAAGACGGCACTGTGGCAGGATGCATGTTTATCTTCGCAGATATAACAGAGCTGAAAAACCATGAACATAAACTGAAAATATCCGATGAGAAGTATTCCAAGGCATTTCACGCCAGCCCTGCTCCCAGTTTAATTACAACATTGAAAGATGGGAAATTTATTGAAGTTAATGAAAGTTATGCGACACTTGTGGGTTATTCCAAAGAGGAATTAATAGGTGAAACCACAACCAGTATAAGTTTCATCGTTAACAGGGAGGAAAGAGAGAAGTTTTTAAAGGAACTCATGGTAAACGGAAAACTCAGTGATTATGAGACGCAGGTTTATTCAAGAGTCAAAGGTGTGCGGACTTTTTCTCTTTCGGCAGAGCTAATTGAACTTCAGGGTGAACAGTGCATTATTCTTGTGGGATATGACGTTACTGATCAGATCCGCCTTGAAAAGGAGGTTCTCACTATTACCGGAAGGGAAAGGTATAAAATCGGACAGTATCTCCATGATGATCTGGGCCAGCATATTGTGGGAATTGAGGCGATGTGTGCTATACTGGAAAACAGAATGAAAGCGCATAACAGCCCTGATGTTGATATGCTTGAGGATATATGTGAATATCTCAGGGAAGCTCATGAGAAAGCAAGAAATATGGCTGGAGGATTATGCCCTGTGAGGCTTGAGGAGAACGGCCTCAGTTCCGCGATTGAAGAGCTCTCCATGAAAATTTCGAAAATGTATAATATGAATTGCGAGTATCGGAACTACAACTCTAACATAAAAATCTATAACAGCCAGATTGCAATTAACATGTATTATATTGTCAGAGAGGCAGTTAATAATGCAATAAAACACGGGAAAGCCGGCAGGATAGAGATAACATATTCATCAAGCACAGATACTATTTTTATTCTTGTAAAAGATTATGGTGNNAAATACAGAGCAAGGGCAATCGGAGGCTCTGTAGACATAGAGAGTGAGCCCGGTTCGGGGACATCAGTTTTATTGAAATTCCCCAGGATTAACAATAAAAAGAATGAATGGGACTGGAAACAGAAAACCTATGAAGAAATCGCAAGTATTTATCGTGGATGATCACCCCATTTTCCGCAAGGGGCTAAAGCAGCTTATCAATGAAGAGAGTGACATGACAGTCTGCGAAGAGGCTGAAGATGTATTCAGCGCTACTAACAAGCTCAGGGGAATTAAACCTGACATAGCGATTGTTGACATCACATTGAACGACACCAGCGGCCTTGAACTGATAAAGTTTATAAATGATAACAGGATGAAAATACCGGTACTTGTTCTATCCATGCATGATGAAAAAATATTTGCAGAACGTGCTATTAAGTCCGGAGCCAGGGGCTATATAATGAAACAGGAGATGGCAAAACAGGTCGCGGGTGCAGTACGTCACGTACTTTCAGGAAAGATATACCTGAGCGATAAGATGAATGAACGTATGCTCAATTCCTTTGCAGCAAACGATGAACATCCTGAAGAAACTCTTAACAATAATCCCGCTTCAATACTTACAGGACGTGAACTTGAGATATATATGCTTCTTGGCAAGGGATACCAGAGAAAAGAGATTGCAGGGATGCTGAATCTTAATATTAATACAATCGGAACCTACAGGGAGAAGATCAAAGAAAAGATGGGATTTGAATCTTCAAGCGCTCTTGTGGCTCATGCAATAGCATGGGTTAAGAAGCAGGAGAGCGGCAGCCCGGATGCGCAACTTTAACAAATAGACACTCCTCTATCCATCACATTAAAATCAATTTATTGACCACAGTATGTAACTAAGTAGGGTTATTGCTTATCTTCCCCGAAGATGGTATATCTATGTAATAAAAAAGTTATTTTCCCAGGAGGAGAGATCATGTTTGATTTAACAGAAGAACAATTGATGGTAAGAAATATGTGCCGCGAGTTTGCGGAGAAAGAGTTAAGGGAGCAGGCTGTTGAAATTGACAGAACCCATAGATTCCCCCTTGAGACAACAAGGAAACTCGGAGAGCTGGGGATAATGGGAGTTGTCTATGATGATAAATATGGCGGAGCAGGTATGGACTATATATCATACGCCATAGCAGTTGAAGAGATATCAAGAGTCTGCGCGTCATCAGGTGTAATAGTTTCGGCACACAATTCACTCTGTGTTTCACCAATAAACTATTTCGGTACAGAGGAACAGAAGCAGAAGTATCTTCCAAAGCTTTGTAAAGGGGAGCATATCGGTGCTTTCGGCCTCACTGAACCAAATGCGGGATCAGATTCAGGCGGAACTAAAACAACAGCAGTGGCTGACGGTAAAGGCTTTATCCTTAACGGCAGCAAGAATTTTATTACTAACGGAGAGTATGCGGATGTACATGTAACTCTTGCTGTTACAGATAAAAGCGGTCAGAAGAATAAAAACACATCATTTTTTATAATAGAGAAGGGTGATCCGGGATTCAGTGTAGGGAAGGTTGAGGATAAACTCGGCATATGCGCGTCATCAACTACTGAGATGATTTACGAAGACTGTAAAATTCCGGAAGGAAGGATGCTCGGTAAACCTGGTGAGGGATTCAAGATTGCAATGCATACCCTTGACGGCGGACGCGTTGGTATAGCTGCTCAGGCCCTCGGTATTGCTCAGGCTGCGCTTGAAGAAGCTGCAAAATATGCCAACATGAGGGAGCAGTTCGGTGCACCGATTGGCAGACTCCAGGCAATACAGTGGATGATTGCTGACATGGCAACAGAGATTGAAGCATCAAGGCTTCTGGTATACCAGGCTGCTTCAATTCTTGATAAAAATGGTGCAAACAGAAGACCGGCAAGTAAATATGCGGCAATGGCAAAACTTTATGCAGCTGAATGCGCTCACAGATGTGCTCATAAATGTATACAGATCCACGGCGGTTACGGCTATGTGAAGGATTACATTGCTGAAAGACTTTATCGGGATGCAAGGATTACTGAAATCTATGAAGGGACATCAGAAGTACAGAGACTTGTTATTGCTCTTAATGTTCTTTCGGAGTTTGAAAGCTGATTATTCATTAGTTTAAACTCAATCATAGGGGGATTGAATTATGAAAGAAGTCGTTATAGTAAGCGGAGCAAGGACATCTATCGGTGCTTTCGGGGGGAGTCTAAAGGACGTATCAGCAATAGAGATGGGTTCTCTTGTAATGAGAGAGGTATTCAGAAAAGTTAATCTTAAGCCTGTAATTTCGGGTGAGCAGATTAGCGTTGCACCTGATAAGCTTAAACACGCAGGTCAGCTTGAGCTTGAGAAAAAGGGATATAAATACGAAGCAGGCGCAAAGGAGATTACAGTTGATGAAACAGTAATGGGCTGTGTACTCCAGGCAGCGCAGGGTCAGAACCCCGGACGCCAGGCTGCAATCTTTGCAGGTATTCCGAAAGAGGCAGCAGGTTACTCTGTGAATATAGTCTGCGGTTCCGGCCTCAGAGCAATAGCAAATGCAGCACAGTCAATAATGACAGGGCAGGCAGATGTAGTGGTTGCAGGCGGCATGGAGAGCATGAGCAATGCTCCTCTTGCCCTTAAAAAGGCGAGATGGGGACACAGGATGGAGCTCACCGGCACAGGTGATATTCATGACCTCATGGTTTATGATGGTCTTTATGAGATATTCAACGGCTACCATATGGGAATCACAGCGGAAAATATAGCAGAACTCTACGGAATAGGGAGAGATGAGCAGGACAAGCTTGGAGTTCTCTCACACCAGAGAGCTATGAATGCGATCAAAACAGGGCTGTTTAAGGATGAGATAGTACCGGTAGTTATACCATCAAGGAAGGGTGACATCATTGTAGATACAGATGAAAGGCCCATGGAAACAAATCTTGAGAAGATGGCAGCCATGAAGCCTGCTTTCAAGAAGGATGGTACAGTAACAGCAGGTAACGCGTCCGGCATAAATGACGGGGCAGCCGCTGTTCTTGTGATGAGTGCTGATAAAGCGAAAGAGATGGGACTTGAGCC
>DINC01000264.1:0-3528 GCA_002425885.1 Spirochaetia bacterium UBA5550
TCGGACAATAATATTGAATTTATAAAAAAGGCAATACCTGAGATAGAGAATGTCGATGATGCAGATCTGCTCATCATTGACGACGGCTCAGAATACGATATCATTGAAGAGATAAGCGATTATAAGTTCGCCAAATGCATTATGCATGAGACGCCTCTGGGATATGGCACATGTATCGAAGCCGCCTTGACTTATGCAAAGGATATGGACTATAAATTCCTGATAACCCTTGATCCCTCAACAACAGGTATGATTAAAGATCTCTCTTTTATAATGGATAATCTCAAATACGGATATGATATTGTGAACTGCAGCAGGCTGCTGGAAAATTATGATCTTGAAAAACTGGACAAAGACCTTGTAGGAATATATGAAGTGATTGCAGAGGAGATGAATAGTGCTGCTGAATTAAGTATCACAGATCCCCTTTCAACAAATAAAGGATACAATATTGAATCTATTAAGGAATTTGAGCTAACAGAGAGCGGATACGGAATATTGTTTCAGATTTTCATACAGGGTTCATATTTCGGTTCAAATATAATTGAAATTCCGTCTGAAGCGCAATTACCTCTGGGAACAGAGTTTTATGAATATGAAAATCCTCTTGAAGCATTTCATGCCATTATTGAAACAGAGAAATATCTCTACAACAAGGGGACAATTAACTGATAAGTTTGTGTAAATACAGCATATTCATTTTTGTTATTGACAAAATGATTTATTGTTAATTTATATCGTAATCTTTTAAGAACATAAAATGACGAAACCGGTAATAGTACAGAGCGATAATACTCTCCTTGTGGAAGTGGACAGTCCAGTTTTCGAAGAGGCGCGTAATTCGATTTCACGCTTTTCGGAGCTTGAAAAAAGTCCGGAACATATCCATACATACAGAATCACCCCTCTTTCACTCTGGAACGCGGCAGCTTCAGGCCTTAAAGTTACGGATATAATGTCCAGTCTTGAAACCTATTCAAAATATGAAATCCCTGCAACAGTTCATACAACCATCAATGAGCAGATGAAACGCTACGGCATGCTTAAGCTGATTATGAAGAATGAAGATCTCATACTTATTTCCACTGAGCCTGTTCTTATAAATGAAATACTCTACAACAAGAAATTTCAGAATTATATAATAGAAAGAATCGACCCGAACAGCCTTAAAGTAAAAAAACTTTTCAGAGGCCATATAAAGCAGGCGCTTATAAAGATAGGTTTCCCTGTTGAGGATCTTGCAGGTTATGATGATGGCGATCCCTTTGAGATTGATTTAAGGCCGGAAGAGAGAGACGGGAAAGGTGTTTCGCTCAGGGATTATCAGACAAGTTCTATCAATGCCTTTCACCAGGGGGGAGGCCCGGAAGGGGGGAGCGGAGTTGTTGTCCTCCCCTGCGGTGCCGGAAAAACAGTTGTAGGCATCGGGATCATGAGCCTTATAAAAAGCGCAACCCTGATTCTTGTGACCAACACAGTAGCCCTGCGGCAGTGGAAAGATGAACTGGTCAGCAAAACCATGATCACAGAAGATATGATAGGCGAGTACTCCGGGGATAAGAAGGAGATAAAGTCTGTTACAATAGCAACATATAACATACTCACTTACAGGAAGAATAAAAAAGAGGGCTTTGTCCACTTTGATCTCTTCAGTTCAAAAAATTGGGGACTCATCATATATGACGAAGTACACCTCCTCCCTGCACCTGTATTCAGAATGACTTCCGAAATACAGAGCAAAAGAAGACTGGGACTTACAGCGACCTTAATCAGGGAGGACGGCCTTGAATCTGATGTGTTCAGTCTTATAGGTCCGAAAAAATATGATATGCCCTGGAAACTGCTGGAAAAGGCAAACTGGATTGCCACAGCACTCTGTACAGAGATACGCATTGAGCTTCCTGAGGAAAAAAGGATACAGTACTCTGTTTCAAGAGACAGAGAAAAATTCAGAATAGCATCAGAGAATCCACGTAAAATTGAAATCGTAAAAAATATCCTGGCACATCACATAGATGCAAATGTAATTATAATCGGGCAGTATATATCACAGCTTGAGGAGTACAGGGAGGCCTTCGGATTTCCGCTGATAACAGGGAGCACTCCGGTTCCTGAAAGAGAAGAGCTCTATAAAAAATTTAAAATGGGGGAGATTAAAAATCTCATTGTATCAAAAGTTGCAAACTTTTCAATAGATCTCCCTGACGCCAATGTGGCAATCCAGATATCCGGAACCTTCGGTTCGAGACAGGAGGAGGCCCAGAGGCTCGGAAGAGTCCTCCGTCCGAAAAAAAATGATAACTCGGCTTTTTTCTATACAATAATTACTTCAAACTCTGTGGAGGAGAAGTTTGCCCACAACAGGCAGCTGTTCCTCACTGAGCAGGGTTACGCCTACTCCATTATGAACGAAGAGATGTTTCTCAGGAAATTCGGAGTTTAATATGCTCACAATAAAACACCTGATAACAGGGATTACCGCAGCGGTAATGCTTCTCCTTATCTCAGCAAACTCATCCTTCGCATCTGAAACACGGATTTTAATTGCCACAGCAACAGAAGGTGTCCTTGCTTCAGAAAATGAAGGGAGATCCTGGAGCGCATTAAACAAAGGCCTCCCTGATTATTGCAGGCCGCTTCGGTTCTATGCAGAAAAAACTGATATATATCTTGCTACATACGATTCAGGAATTTTCAGACTTGAAGGGAACAGATGGATAGAACTTAACGATAAAGAATTCGGTAGAAGGAGCATATACAGCAGCGATCCCGGTTACAGGAAAATTTCAGCCTTTGCAATAGATCCTTCAGACAGCAGCAGCCTTGTACTTGCCACAAAGCATACAATTTACAGAAGCAGAGACCGGGGAAAATCATGGCAGAAACTCCAGGCAAAGGTACTCAACAGAAGGAGTTATATTACCGCCCTGGCTATATCCGGAAACAGGATATATGCAGGGACATCTTTTAACGGGATACTTGAAACTTCAGGGGGAGAATTTAAACTATCAGGAACGGGACTCCCTGGTGAGCCTTATTCAGACTCAATGAAATTCACAGAACAGGTTTCCTCTCTCCACATTGACAAAAACAGACTCTATGCAGGGTTTCAATTCGGCGGAGGCCTTTACTCAAAAGCTTTTAATTCAAAAAGTTTTGAACCGGTGATTAAAAATGATGATAACAGACTTGATTCAATAATTTACGACATAAAAACTTCTGACGGGAAATTATACTTCTCAGACGAAAAAAAAATAAAAATAGAAAATGGCCATTCAATTACTGATTTAACAGAATATAACACAATACTTGAAAAAATTTCTGCTGTAAAGGGTATTCATACAGCAATAATTGAAGACAGAGGGAACCGTTTCCCTCCATTAACAGCATGGATCAGCAATCCTGAAGCAGAACCCTCAAAAAAATCAGCAGCAGGTAAAAAAGCTCTTTATTTAAGCGTACCTTCTATACAGAAAAATCTCACAAAGTATATAGAAATTGCAAATTCTACTGAAATAGATACATTTG
>DINC01000264.1:3548-3711 GCA_002425885.1 Spirochaetia bacterium UBA5550
TATGAAGGATGATTTCGGAAACATCTATTTTCCTTCAGAAAATAGAACAGCCGTAGAGATTAAAGCTTTGAGAAAGCCTGTGAATATTAAATCTCTTCTTCCAAAGCTTAAATCTCATGGAATCTATACAGTGGCAAGAATTGTTACTTTCAAAGACGAAAAG
>DINC01000242.1:0-358 GCA_002425885.1 Spirochaetia bacterium UBA5550
TGCGATATTGAGTCAGAAAGCATAAGTGTTAAGTCTCTTCTTAATGCATCACTTGACGCAGCATTTCTTTTTAACACCGAAGGTGAACTGGTTACAATGAACAGGGAAGCTCTTGACAGACTGAGAAAAACAGATCCGAAACTGAAGAATAAGTCTTACAGTTTTTTCATAGGAAAAAAATTTATAGAATTCTACCCTGCTGATTTTATTTCAGAATGTGATAAATGCAGAAAATCAGTCCTTAAAACAAAAAAACCGAAAAAATTTATGTATAACCTTAATGGCAGAATCCTGGAAATTATTTCATACCCGGTCCAGGATAAAGATAATCCATGCTGTAATTTTGCTGTATATTCCA
>DINC01000242.1:453-6371 GCA_002425885.1 Spirochaetia bacterium UBA5550
TAAAATTAAAAAATAGCGACGAGCAGTTTAAAAAACTGATAGATAGTATGTATGTAGGCTACTTTATAACAGATCGTAAAGGTGTAATAACATACATCAATGATACAATAAAAAAAAGAGGCGGATTCAAAGAGGCCGAACTCATCGGCAGAAATATAATTGACCTGTTCCCATTTGATGAAATAAAAAAAGTAAAGCGGGCCATTGATAAAGTTAAAAATAATGAGATGGTAAAGTTTGAGTCAAAATTTTTAAATAAAAAAAATGAAACGCTGACACTTATTTTTTCAGTTTCACCACTGGTAACTGAATACGGCGAATATAACGGGATGCAGGCTACCACTACTGATGTAACTCTCCTGAATGAAACCAGAGAGAAACTGCAATATCACATCGAATTTGAAAAAAAGATTATTGAAATATCTTCAAGCTTTATCAATTTACAATTTTCAGAGATTGACAAAGCTGTTCTTAATGCCCTGAATATCATAGGCCATTTCAATAATGAAGAGAGACTAATTATTTATATCCTGAACAGCGATCATTCATCATTCTATAAATCATATGAATGGCTTCCATTAAAAAAATCCCGGGTAGATCTTTATCCGGATGAAATAAATATAAAAAAAACCGGTTATATATTAAACACACTGACTAAAAAGGAGATTGTTTATTTTCCTGATTTAACCAAACTCAGGGCTGATGACAGAGATAAAATTTTATATACCGGGAATACCGGAACATCATCATGCCTTATTATACCTTTGTTGATTAAAAATGACATGCTTGGATTTATTCATATAGATTCAGTATTGCCGAGGCATAGAACTGAAGCGGAAAGATCTCTTTTTAAAATGGCCGCAGGAATTATTGCTACAACCATTTAGCGCAAACGTATTACAGGGGCTCTTATAGACGTAATAATCGGAAGGTTATCAGAGAGGGAGAAAGAACTCATCATCTATCTCACCTCCGGGTTCAGATGGCCGGCTGACAAAAGAAATATAGGAAAGCAGATGAATGTACTCCCCGGCACACTTGATAAGTTCATGCAGAGAATAAAAGAAAAAATACGTTCCGATGAGCTTGAGATGGTACTGAATTTCCTGCAGAAGAATAAAGATTCATTATCATACACATCTATGAACAGCCATTGAAAACCATCATGCCGCGGCATAAGATGAAACATCTCCTCTTCATATCCCGATCTCCGGAATATCACTCCACTTCGTAGTATATGCCGGAGACAGGAGTTCTCTCCTCATACCCCAGGGCTTCTCTATCCCTGATGAAGCGTAGAAGAGAGCTCCTGAGCCGTAGGCCCTGTTAATCGAATCAACCGCCCCCATAAGTTCCGGATTACCCCTGTACCGCCCATCGAGAAACAGGTTCATCTGAAGATTGTTCCCTGTGACAATACCGGATAGCATCACTCCGCACTTTTTGTACTTATATCCCTCCCTGTATAACTTACGCAGAAGCTCAAGACAATACCTTATTATCACAGGGGTATTTGCCGTGGCCTCAGGAAGTGATGCACTGAGAGAATCAGCATACTGCGGAATATCCTTAAACCTGTCTGTCATGATAAACACAGTGACCACGGAAGCAAAGCCCCTCTGGGCGCGGAGCTTCTCGCTGCACCTGGAGGCGAAGGATGACACGGCCTGCTCCAGATCCTGAAGGGACCCTGTGAGCCTGCCGAAGGACTTAGATGTCACAATTCCCTTCTTCGGCGGCGGAGCATCATCAAGGCTTATACAGGGGCGCTCTTTAAGTTCAAGGAGGGTGCGGAGTCCCATGATGGTCATATTGGCCTTCACCCACTTCTCTTCCAGTGTAATGAAATCAGCAGCAGTGTAAACTCCCCTCTCGCGGAGCTTTGCCGCGTATACAGATCCGATACCCCAGATGTTCCCTATGTCAACCTTTTCAAGGAACGGCGCAGGATTGCAGCAGGTAAAATCAAGGACTCCGCCGGTCCGTGATCGATCTTTTTTCGCAAGATAATTGGCGCACTTGGCAAGGGTCTTTGTGGAAGCAATCCCAACGGAGACCGGGATACCTGTCCATTTATACACAGTCTCCTTTATCTTTCTGCCGTATTCAGTGAAATTGCAGTTCATTCCACTCATGGATAGAAAAGCTTCGTCTATGGAGTATATCTCCATCTCCGGTGTAAAGGCCGATAGAACCTGCATCACTCTGCGGGAGATGTCGGCATAAAGTGTGTAGTTGGACGAGAAGACTGCGGTTTTATGCTTATCCGCAAGATGTTTCACCTTGAAGTACGGAGAGGCAAAGGGGAGCCCGATCTCCTTGGCCTCCTCTGACCGGGCCACAATGCACCCGTCATTGTTGGAGAGAACAATTACAGGCCTGTGCCTTATTGCGGGATTAAAAAGCCTTTCGCATGAAGCATAAAAGTTGTTGCAGTCAACAAGGGCTATTGCTTTTTTCATGTTCACCTCACGGTGTGGATCACGTGGGCAACAACTCCCCATACTTCAAACCCGGCGCCCTCTGNNTAATTTCGATGGGATCATAAGCCGGATTTTCAGGGAGGAGGAAGATTCTTCCATTGATCCGCGATAACCTCTTGACTGTGAACTCACCGTTAACTATGGCAACAATGATGCTGCCGTTCCTGGCGGAGAGTGCCCTGTCCACAATCAGTATGTCTCCGGAATGAATCCCGGCACCGGTCATGGAGTCCCCTGTGACCCGGACAAAAAATGTAGCAGCAGGGTGTTCTATGAGAAAATCGTTGAGATCCAGGGTGCTTTCGATATAATCATCAGCAGGGGATGGAAAACCCGCAGCAACCCGCACCACAAAGAGTGGAAACTCCGCCCCTCTTACCGTAATATTTCTGTAAAATTCAGGCTTCATGCTGACCTCTTCTGCCAATATAATAATATGACAGAATTAGTCAACAAATGTTTAGTTAAAAATTACATCAATTAAGCAGGCCCTGGCCCCTTTACCTGTACCGGTTTAACATTCCATATATCCTTCGCGTATTCCGCAATAGTACGGTCAGTTGAAAACTTACCCATGCCGGCAGTATTAAGAATAGACATCCTCGCCCACTTCTTTCTGTCAGTGAATGCTTCAGCAACCCTCTCCTGACACTTCACGTACGAATCAAAATCAGCAAAAAGCATATAAGTGTCACCCTGGTATAGGAGCGAATCCACTATGGGCCTGAAAAGATCGGGCTGACTCTTCGAGAAAAATCCGTTCTGAATCTGGTTAATAACTCTTGAAAGTTCAGGATTATTGTTGTAGTAGTAGAACGGATTGTATCCCGATTTTTTCAGACTGGAAACACCGTCAGCATCAAGGCCGAAGATGAAGATATTCTCATCGCCAACCTCCTCCCTTATCTCAACATTGGCTCCGTCAAGAGTACCGATTGTGAGAGCACCGTTAAGTGCAAACTTCATGTTGCCTGTGCCTGATGCTTCAGTACCTGCTGTTGAAATCTGCTCAGAGAGGTCTGCTGCGGGTATAATCTTCTCCGCATTCGAAACAGCATAATTTCGGAGGAAGAGGAGCTTCAGCTTGTCCCTTACCTGCGGGTCATTATTTACAGTCTCACCCACAGAATTAATCAGCTTAATAATGAGCTTGGCCATGTAATATCCGGGAGCCGCCTTCCCCGCGAAAATTACAGTGCGCGGCACAAAATTTCCGTTGGGATTGTCCTTGATCCTGTTATACATGGCTATTACATGGAGACAGTTAAGCAGCTGACGCTTATATTCATGGAGCCTCTTAACCTGGATGTCGAAGATCGAATCCACATTCACAGCAATGCCGTTATGACTTATGATGTACTTAGCAAGGAATTCTTTATTGGCTTTCTTAACATCAAGCCACTGCTGCTGAAAATCCTCCTTCTCTGAATATGGTTTAAGCTGTTTCATCTGATAAAGGTCAGTAATCCACCCGTCTCCAATAACACCGGTTATAAGATTTGACAAACGCGGGTTGCACAGTTTCAGCCACCTGCGCTGCGTTATACCGTTCGTCTTGTTATTGAACTTTTCAGGCCAGAGCTTATAAAAGTCTTTGAATACATGGGTTTTCAAAATCTCGGAGTGCAGTGCGGCAACACCATTAAGTGAATGGCTTCCGATTATGGCGAGATTTGCCATACGCACCTTTTTCTCCGGACCCTCTTCAATAATGGAGAGCTCACTAACCATGCTGTTGTTACCCGGATACATGGAATTCAGCTGTTCAATAAAACGCCTGTTTATCTCGTAAATAATCTGCATATGACGCGGCAGCACCTTCTCCATGAGGCTCACGGGCCAGCGTTCAAGGGCCTCGGGGAGAATTGTATGATTGGTGTAACCGAAAGTTTTAACAGTTATATCCCATGACTCCTCCCAGCAAAGACCTTCATCATCCATAAGAATTCTCATGAGGTCTGGAATTGCGATTGCCGGGTGAGTATCATTCAGCTGAATTGCAACCATGTCAGGGAAATCCTTGAAACCGGAATGTGTTTTCTTATATCTTCTGACTATATCCTGAATTGTCGCAGAAACGAAAAAATACTCCTGTTTGAGGCGGAGCTCCTTCCCTTCAAAAACATTATCATTGGGATAGAGTACCTTTGTAATATTCTCGGAAACTGATTTTTCCGAAACAGCTTTTATATAATCACCATCATTAAAATAGTTCAGGTCAAACTCCCGTGATGCCTTTGCAGACCATAGCCTCAGGTTGTTGACAGTGTTATTCTTATATCCGGGAACCGGAGTATCATACGCCATTGCCATGATCTCCTCAGCATCCACCCACCGGTGTTTCAGTTTACCTTCATTGTCATGGAACTGCTCAACACGGCCGTAGAAATTTACGTTATATAAAAATTCAGGGCGCGGGAACTCCCAGATATTCCCCAGCCGCAGCCAGTTATCAGGGGTCTCAACCTGGTAGCCGTCCCTTATGCTCTGGAAAAATATCCCGTATTCATATCGTATACCGTAACCCGCAGAGGGTAGCCCAAGTGTAGCAAGTGAATCCATGAAACAGGCGGCCAGCCTGCCAAGACCGCCATNNCCCACTCTGATTCACGCAGTTCTTCAAGACTGTATCCCAGCTCCTTCAGAGCGGTGTCTGATTCCTTGTAAAGGCCCAGGTTAATAAGACTGTTGCCAAGAGTCCTCCCTATGAGGAACTCAAGAGAAAGGTAGTATACTCTCTTGGCATTTTTCTTGTAATAAGTCTGCTGGGTTTCAAGCCATCTCTCTATAAGTCTGTCTCTTGCAGCAAGAGCAATACTGCTGTAGCAGTCATGGCGCGTAGCGGAATACTCATCCTTACCCAGAGAAAACTCCATATGATTAACAAATGATTCTTTAATGGATTCAGCATCCATTCCTTTAGCTTCATTATTTGACGGTGTCAGCTTCTTTATAGGCCTGTCGCTCTTCTCCAGCATATAATCCTCTCCTGCGTGGTTTTAAGTATTACCGTTATAGCAATTCACGACTGAATTATTAAACTGAGTCTGTCATTTCGAAGAAGCGATAGAGGCTGAGAAATCTTTTCTGCTGCCATTACCACAGTTAATCAGATTAGCTTCCAGTTCTGCTACGGTCGTCTCTCCCGAAGAATTAAAAAGGTTTGAAATGACACTATTCTAATTATTCCGTAAAGGCTATAAGTTGATGTAAATATATAAAACATCAGGAGAATGGTCATTTTTTTGTTTAAATTATAATAATAAAAGTCGCCGATTCGGAAGAATTTAATTATATTCTAAAATACCAGGGATAAATTATTATCCCGCATTAAATTGTTTTATAATTGCTGACATTGTCAGATTACGGAGCTGTTTGAGGCTCTTAATAATGTGAGCGAGATGATTTTATAAAACCCGGTTAAGGAGATATAAT
>DINC01000242.1:6427-13591 GCA_002425885.1 Spirochaetia bacterium UBA5550
AATGAAATCATTGAAATTGCTTCCCTTGCCCCTTCCGGACTAAATCTTCAGCCCTGGGAGGTAATTGTTGTTAATGATCCCGGTAGAAAGGAGATATTGAAAAAATGCTCATTTGATCAGCCTAAAGTTGCAGAAGCCTCTGCAACACTAATAATAATCGCGAATCCCAATGCTGTTGAAGAGAACATAAACAGCGTGCTTAAAAGCTGGGTTGAACTTGGTTACATCAATGAGGATTCAGTTGAAACCATGAGAAGTATGCCCTTTAAAAATTACGGGGATAAAGACAGCCTGTCACGAAAACTCTTTGCTGTAAAGAACACATCATTTTTTGCCATGTCATTAATGATTGCTGCAAAAGGTCTTGGCTTTGAAACTCATCCCATGGATGGATTTTCGGAGGAGAAGATAAAGGCCAACTTTAACATTCCGGAGGACAGAGTAATACCTCTGCTTATTACGCTTGGATACCCGAAGCCGGGGCTTAAGCTGCTGCCGCGCGCATGGAGGAGAGAGCTAAAATCTTATGTAAAATACAACAGTTTCAGTTAGCAGGAAATTCTTTATCCTTCCAGTTCCACCACTTCAGAAGATCAGGGTCATGTTCCCTTTCCGTTGCAAAATATACAGCGCAGCGGAATACATAGAGGACACAGCGATCCTGAACTTTTCCTGTAATTGAATTAAGCTCATCATATAACTTCCGGGGGTCCCTTCCTTTAAGGTCTGAAATTTTTCTCATACCGAGCATATAGAGATCCTCAGACATGCTCTTCCCTATTCCGGGGATTTTCTGAAACTCCTTCAGCACAGCAGTTTTTTCGAAAGTCATATTCTCTCCAGACATCTTACAGAATTATTATGCGGCGAATTAACAAATTCAGATACAGGATAAAAATCTATTTCATCATCGTCAACAGGTTTAATCAGTTTTTCAATATCATCAGCAGAGAGAGTGTCATTGAACCATACATCAATATCTTTCGGGAGTATAACAACAGGCATCCTGTCATGGATAGTTTTAAGTTTTTCACATGCATTTGTTGTTATTATTGTAAAAGTTTCCAGTACTTCGCCATCCGGTTTGTTCCATGACTCATGAAGCCCGGCAATAAGCATTGGAAAAGCTTCCCCATCTACGCGTATCTTTATAAAATAGGGCCTTTTCATACCTCCCTCTGTGCGCCATTCGTAAAAGCCGGTTACAGGGATTATGCATCTTCTTTTTTTAAAGGCGGTTCTGAAAGATGGTTTCTCCTTCAGAGTTTCACCACGGGCATTAATAAGCCTGCTTCCACCCTTATCATCCTTTGACCATGATGGCACAAGTCCCCATTTTTTAAAGGAGAGCACCCGTTTACCCTCTCTTACTGAAACCACAGCAGCATAGTGAGATGGAGCAACATTAAAGCTCTCCATATAATCAGAATCAGCCTCATCAAAAAGGCCTGTCATATTCAATTTACCAAGAGGGATAGCCTGAGCGAATCTGCCGCACATTTTACAACTCCGTCTAATAAAAATAATACAATAAGTTTACTATTCATTGTATTTATTAATCGACCACACTACAGTTTATAATATTTTCCAGAAAATATTTTTAGCTTTACACGGGATTCTCAATCGATTATATAGTCTATGCTGAAAATTGTCATTGCAAACGGCTATCAGGGAGTGAAACAACCTTATTAGAACTGGAAGTTAATCTGTTTTTTTAAGAACATTAAAAGATTTCTCACATACGTTCGAAATGACTAAAGTTTTGCCATGTCATTTCGAACCCCCTTCAATTTTTCGGGTGAGAAATCTTATACTTCCATATACGATGACAGGGGCTAAATAATTCATAAACTGATATAATTCAAACTCAGATAAAACTAAAAGAATAATTATGCAATTCAAAAACTTTAAAATACATGTCTACAGGGGATATGTTCAGAATAACTACCTTGTGGAATACAATGATAAAATTCTTCTGGTTGACGGGGCATGCAGACCTGACATGGAGAGGATTGCAGTTTTTGTTAAAGAAAAGCTCGGCAGAAGCATGACGGATATCAAGCTCACAGCTGTTACACACTGTCACCCTGACCACGCGGGAGCTGCCCATGTTTTAAGGGAAAAGTATGGTATACCTGTGGCAGCACCCTATGACATTGATGTATGGTACTCCGGCATAGGGGGATTCTTTCAGCATTTGTCCGATACATTCCAGGCGAACTTCATGGCACTGAAAATGAAGACAAAGCTGAGACGCCTCTATTACAGAAGAAAGCTTAATCCTGATTATAAGCTTTTTGACAACTCAGAGCTTCCTCTTTTCAGCGACTGGAAGGCAATCCACGCGCCGGGACACACCAGTCATAACATTATGCTCTTCAATAAAGAGAATAAACTTTTATATATCGCGGATTCTATAATCGATACAGGGGGTAAATTTCTCCCGCCGGTACCGGTACTATTCCCTTCAGAGATGAAAAAGTCTCTCCTTAAAATAAAAGAGCTTAAGCCTGACATTATACTACTGGCACACTCGCCTTCACCATTTCTTCCGTACAATGAGGAGATGATAGATAAAACACTGCGAAAGGTTGATGCAAAAGATCCAATCTTCATCAGACTGTTCTATCTTATATCGAAGTTTACCGGGGAGTACAGGAGACGAAGAGAGAAGTTGTAATTTTATATTCTTGACAAAGCTTCCGAAAAATTTTATTTTTTAGTTATGAATGAAAATGAATCTAAAATAACTACCACAGTGCGTAACCTTGTCCACAGTATTGATCCAGATGCGGTCGTAATACTTTACGGATCATACGCGCGTGGCGAAGCAGGGCCTGATTCAGACTGGGATATACTGGTAATAACCGAAAAAAAACTTACATGGATTGAAGAGCAGGAACTCCGCTCATTAATTTATAAATATGAAGTTATTTCTGACACTATATTATCACTTGTAATTCATTCAAAAAAAGAATGGTCCGATCCTGTTTTTAAGATTACCCCCTTTTATAAAAACATTATACAGGAAGGAATCAGGTTATGACATCACCACTTGATGAACTGATTCTTTACCGCAGGAACAGGGCTCATGAAACTTTTAAAGAAGCAGAAACTTTAGCTGCAAATAACCATTTCCGGGGCACTGCAAACAGGATGTATTATGCTTGTTTTTATGCAGTCAACGCGTTGCTGCTTCGTGATGGTTTATCGGCAGTAAAACACTCAGGAGTCAGATCTTTATTCAACAGACAATATATTAAAACAGAAATTATTTCTGCTGATGCCGGTGTCCTTTACAATACATTATTTGACATACGGCAAACCAGTGATTATGAAGATATGTTTGTTATTGATGCTGAAAAAATCAACTCGATGATGCCACGTGTAAAAGCTTTTTTACAGGAAATCGAAAGGCAGTTTTCTAATCAATAGTTAAAGATATTACAACCGGCAGTATTTTAATATTCAAAAACTCCGTTTTTGTTTTGACATTATAATCCGGCATAAATCAAAATTGTTACATTAAAAAATATAGACTTTCAACAACTCAAAATACAAATATAGACTCGCCGGGGGAGATAAATGGCCAAAGTTCAACTTAGCAACATCAAAAATAAAATGATACTGAACTTCAGTATTCTGCTTCTGCTTCATCCTATAATCAATATAATGATTCTTTTAAGCCGTGCAAACGATTCATCAATACTCAGAACAGTTATANNTTATAGCTGTTGCAGTAATAGCTTTTCTGGTATGCGGACTTTCAATATTCGCCTACAGCTTTACTGCTTCAAAGCTTCAGAAATTTGTTGATGATGAAAACTACAGTGATGAAACAGTCCGCTTCGCTGAAAGCCTCCCTGTAAAAGCATCACTTATCTTCTGTATTCCAATATTAATAACATCATTTATATTGTCGATTCTTGCATTTCGTTCAGGTGCGATTTTAAGCTCCTACCAGCTTGTTCTTTTTTTCATGAAAGATATCATAATCACACTTGGCCTCGCGCTATATCACTACTACAGGCTTAAAATTATACTTTATCCTGTTTCCAGCGCCAATAATATCAGGTCTCTTTCAATGTTTGAAAAGCTTGTTGCCCCGATACTGAGTACACTCATGATACTGCTGTTTATAACCGGATTCATTATGTATTCAATCACGCTTGATAAAACAATCGCGAATTACAAAACAAATACCATTGCACAGGCTGAAAAGGCTGCTATTTCAATAGATGCCGAATTCAATAATGTCGCTACAGAACTCAAATCATACATGAATTTATACACGCCTGATAAAATTTCTCAGGCCGAAAGTTTCGCAATAACAAAAAAACTTTTCAACAGCCGCATCAGCAAAAATATTGACTCTCTCTTCTTTGCTAAAAATGACGGTATAACATTCTCTGACACACAAAAGACTATCAGTGTGGCAGACAGGCCATATTTCAAAGAAATGCTGCAGAATAAAAAAGAATCGTGGTCAGATCTTTTAGTAAGCAGAGCAACAGGTTCCATGGTGATTGTATGTGTCGTTCCTAATATTACTGACGGGAAAGTAAATGGCTGTATAGGCGCAACCATACGTGTTGAAGAGATGAAAAATATTCTTGATAGTGCGAGCATATCAGAAGGGACAAAATTTCTGCTTATGAATAAAGATGGTATGATTATCTACCATCCGGAAATACGCCTTCTCAACAAAATTCTCGGCAAAGATCTCCTTGATAAAAAAGGGAGAGACCTCACTGCCTTTATTAAAGGTGAAGATTCCGACTTTCATAATTTTATCATCAACGACCAGCCGCTCATGCTTAGAAAAATAAAGCTTAAATCAACAGGACATTACCTCGTATCAACAAGTTATGAATCATATATGCTGAAACCTATTAACTCTGTGGTAATAAACATTCTTTTAGGTGTGATTATTCTCAATGTTATTGTATTTATCATGATATACAGATCAGGCAAGAGTTTCTCAACTCCTATCAGAAATACAATTAAAGTTTTCAGCAGGCTATCAGAGGGAGACCTCACCGCGCGCAGTGATGACTACCTTGCTGATGAATTCGGTGACATGATCCGCAACATGAAAAAATTTCAGGACAAGATTAAAGAGGTAGTAGACACTGCGCTCAACTCATCGAACCAGCTTGCCGCATCATCCGAGGAGCTGGCTGCCACAAGCTCGTCCCTCTCTGAAGGCGCACAGAGCCAGGCTGCTTCAGTTGAAGAGGCCACAGCATCAATGGAAGAGATCTCCGCTTCAAACGAATCAATAGCAAACAACGCGAGAATGCAGTCAGATCACTCAAAGAACACATACAAGGCAATGGAGGAGCTGGGAACACTTATCACTGCGGTTAATGCTGATGCTGTTACAGCACTTAAAGTCGCAAACGAAACAAACATAGAAGCATCAAAAGGCAATGAACTGATGCAGAATACCGTTAAAGGCATAAACAGCATTGAAGAGAACTCAAGACATATTGCTGAGATGGTCACACTGATAAGCGATATATCAGACCAGGTTAACCTTCTTGCACTTAACGCGGCCATTGAAGCAGCAAGGGCTGGAGATCATGGACGCGGATTCGCTGTTGTTGCAGACGAGATAGGCAAACTTGCGGAGCAGACAGCTGACTCAGCAAAGAATATTACCGGCCTTGTGTCGAACGGAGTAAAATCAGCACAGCAGGGTATCAGGGATATAAATGAAACATCAACCGCGCTCCTTAACATAATCAGCCATATAAATAAAACTAAAGAGCTTGTTCAAAAGATTGCCGACTCATCTGAAACACAGGCCAGCGCCAGTGACTCAGTCCTCATGGCCACAAAGCAGGTCATGACAATGGCGGATGATATCTCAACATCCACACATGAACAGACAACAACACATACTGAAATTTCCAAGACCATGGATCAGATTAACGGCCAGACACAATCGCAGGCATCCGGTGCTGAGCAGATTGCCTCTTCCGCTGAGGAGATCAGCGCGCAGGCTGAAAGCATGAGAGATCTTCTGGAGTTTTTCAAAACGAGTTAAGACCTGATACAGTTTCTTATGTTAATTTTCGCCCGGATGACAAACCCGGGCGAAAATTTGCCTCAGAATTATATTCTACCGATAACCATTAAGTTAAACTCTTTTCTATCTTCAGCCTCATCCTTATCATCAGCTTTAAACATTCCAAAACTTCCCGCCAGGGCAACATTTGGAGTCAGAAATATTGAACAGAATAGCGCATACGTATTGCCTGCAGCCTCTTTGTCATCTCCGGTGTTCATTATAACTGAAGCACCTATTCCATACTGCGGTTTAAAATAAAAATCAGCTGATAATTCATAGATGTTATTTGTCAGGTCATCTCCATCTTCCGGATCAGATTTTACATATGTGTAACCTGCTTCGATATTCAACGCCATACCGGTTCCAATCATTGCTACATGCTTAAAGTTACACCCTATCCCCGTATTATCTTTTTTTTCTTTATCAGCAGGTGCATACTCAATCCCGCCGACTTCAATTTTACCCTTTTTAGTCTCTTCTTTTTCAATTTGATATTCAGCTGAAAAAGTAAGATTATCTATTATATAATAGCCCAGTTCACCGTAATAAGCAGCGGATTTAATTTCAATATCCATATCAGTATTATAATCTGATAATGCAAAATCCCCATCCATATTTAAAAGTTTATACCCAATTGCTGCAAAAACAGGAACCACCGGAAAAACATATTTTACTCCGGCATCTATCATATAAGAATCACACTCCATCTCTCCTTCAGACTCATCAGACTCAAAACTGCCCATGAGTCCCGTAAGAGATATTGAACCTGCCTTCTGCATGAAATCAGCTTCAGCATAAGGCCCGCCCTCCATGCTCACCTCTTTGAAAAACCATGAAGCACCAACTCCATATAACGTGAAATTTGAGTTGTCAGATTTTTCAAGAGAGTAATATCCCCCTGCTTCCAATTGATAGGATTCAGCTTTTAATACCTGAAAATCAATCATCGCAGAAAAAGAAAGAATAACAAATAAACAAAAAACAACCTTTTTAAACATTTTTGCCTCCAATAAATTAAAAATCGAGACATCAAATGCTCAAATAAAGTGCAAAGTCAAGTTTTTTATTAAAATTAATACAAAAGGTAT
>DINC01000242.1:13610-45215 GCA_002425885.1 Spirochaetia bacterium UBA5550
CTATTCAAAACTTATTAGAATGTTAATTTCAGTTTATATACGGCAAAGCCACTTCAAAAGCTGAAGCATCTCCATCAGCAATGTTAAACTCCCCTTTCATCTGTGATGCCAGAAGACTTATGAGTTTAAGCCCAAGCCCCGCTGAAAGTTCACAGTTAAAATCATCGGGCAGTCCTGTTCCGTCATCAGAGAACTTAAGTTTTATTCTGCCATTATCTAATCTCAACTCTATATTTACTGTACCCCCCTCTCTCCCCCTGAATGCATATTTAATAGAGTTAGTCAGAAGTTCATTGAGAATAATACCGATTGATGTGGCTCTTTTAGGATCAATTTCAATATTCTGAAAATCGGTATTAACAGAAATATTTCTTGCTGAGTCGCCATACCCGCTGGTTACGCTGCCGATTATTGTTTTCAGATAGCTGTCAAGAGGTAGTCCCGTTGTTCCCTCGCCCGCATAGAGTATGTGATACAGGTTACTCAACACCATTACACGCCCCTCGATTGTTTTAAGAGACTTCTGCACCTCGGGATTATCAGACTGGCCCAGCTCAAGGCTTACAAGTGATGTTATCATTGTAAGTGTATTCTTCACACGGTGCTGAAGCTCTCTCATCAGGGCTTCCTTCTCTTCAAGAGCTGCTGCCAGGCTCTCTTCAATTAATATATTTTCCGTGATGTCAGTAAATATCCCTATTATACGGAGCGGCCTCCCTTCTGAATTTTTTTTAATAACCTTCCCTCTGTCAAGAATCCATTTATAACTGCCGTCCTTACACATAAGCCGGTGCTCGGTACTGTAAAAATCAACATCCCCCCTGATAAGTTTGTCTACCTCTTCAAGCACATAACAGATATCATCAGGATGAATCAGTTTCTCCCATGCGGAGAGTGTATTCTCCATCTCATCTTCATCGTAACCGAGAAGCTGCTTGAGGCGCTTTGAATAATATATTTCATCTGTTGCGGTATTCCAGTCCCATAATCCGTCACCAGCCCCTTCAAGAGCGAACTGCCAGCGCTCTTCACTTTCCATTAATGCTTTTTTTATAAGCGCATGTCCTGTAATATCCTGTACTATACCGATTATTCGGGCGGGCTTATCATTTGCGTCAAATATTGTTTCAAGCCTTATAGTCAGATAGCGCAGAGAATTATCATTTCTGATAACCCGGTACTCAAAGCTGATACATATGCGTTCATCGATTGATCTTCTTATCAAATCTTTGACATATCCTATATCGTCAGGGTGAACAAACCGGTAGAAGTCTGAAGCTTTACCCTGAAACTCGTCATTGCTTATACCTATGATGTTGAAAACCTCATCAGACCAGTAAAAATTTCTCCCGATTATATCATATTCAAAACTCCCTGTGCTTGAGAGTCTTTGCGCTTCAAGAAGATTTTTTTCCAGCCGGAGTCTCTCCTCTTTCTGAATTACAAGCTCGTCGATGTCAGTACATGTTCCGTACCACTTTATCAGATTATTGTCATTGTTAAATACAGGTATTCCACGGTTCAGGAACCACCTGTATTTGCCGTCATGTCTTCTGAGGCGCTGTCTCACTTCAAAAATCTCTCCGGTAGATACTGACGACATCCATGCTGTTCTGCTTTGTTCAACATCGTCAGGATGTATATTCATCAGCTCATTTCTGCTGTTATACCTTTCTTCACCTGCATAAGCAAAATAAATATCATTGAGAAAATCGATTCTCCCTGTGCAGTCAGCAGTCCAGACAATCTGCGGCATTGAATCAGCAATCCGCATAAATTTCTCATTGCTCTCAACAAGCGCGGCCCTGCTTTCAATTATCTCTGTTCGTGAAGCTACAAGCTCCCTGTTTGTCTCCTCAAGTTCCTGAAGCAGATCCTGAAGTTTTCTGTTGGCATCTTCAACTGCCTTGTTCTGCTTTTCAATTTCTCTCCTCGCATCATGGAGTTTGAATGCCATCCTTATTGAAGCTGTGAGCACTGTGATTCCTGAATTCTTAACAACATAGCCGTATGATGTTATACTTTCAGTTCTGTCCACAACATCGGGTTCAGTATGGCTGGAGAGAAAGACAAGCGGGATATCACGCTCCTTCAGGATTACAGTGGCGGCTTCAGCGCCGTCAATACCCGGTCCCAGGTTTATATCCATAAGTATGAGGTCAATATCATCCGTGTTTCTTACTTTTACAATAGCCTCCTCCCCTGACGCAGCGGTGATCACAGAAAACCCCGCTTTTTCAAGGGCTTTCATCTCCACTGTGGCAATAAGTAGTTCATCTTCAACAAGGAGGAGTTTTTTCTTTTCTGACATCATATAATTTCCGGTAACTGATTAATAGTATAACGAGAAAAACAGTTTTAAGCAAGAGGGGAGAATTAAAAAAATGCTCCCATTCAAAGAGAGTGCCTCCGTGCAGGCGGGGGATCGTTGAATTCAGACATCAGAATATGCCTTTGAACTATATTGTCTAATCATGTATTTTATAACTATTTATCACGCTCATAGATATTTATTATTGCATACATAAGTATCATTCATTATACTGAACCCATGGAGCTTATAACAATAGACAGGGGGAGACTCCTGGCATTCCTTTCAGAACTCACAACTGTAACGGGTGAATATGAAATCCTGAAAAAATTCACCCCGGAATTTAAAGAGAACGGAGACCCATACTCGATGTATGAGAGGCACTTCTCTGTATATCACGCCCTTTACATCCTTAAATGTGAAGCAGGGAGAGAGGGACTTTATCTGTATATTGATCCTCTGAGGATACGTCTGATTAATCTCCCCGGCACAGGATTCTGCGGACATTATTCTCCCGAAAAAGGAGCTTTCTGCATGAATAAAACCGGCAGTATCTTCTGCGGAATACACGCAGGAGATATAGATCCCGTAATCCCTTCATTTGATCCGATGGAACAGTTCTATCTTGACCCTGAAAATATCGCCTTTGGTGAATCTGAGATCCTGAATGAGATCATGAAGGGTTTCAATATATATTTCCTGAAAAAAAGGGAGATCGATGAAGCCCTGATTCTCTTTGACCTCGAAAAACCTGCCAGAAAATCGATTAGCCGGAGATACAGAGAGCTTGCGGGGAAATTTCATCCGGACAGATGCGGAGGCTCAGAGGAGAAGATGAAGGAGATAAACAGGGCTTATACTCTCCTTAAGGCTGTTTTTGTTGTGTAATGCAAAAAAAGGCCGGTAAAAATACCGGCTGTAGAAACAGAAATCATGATTTAAATAGAGAATATAAATAGCTTTCAGTTAAAAAAATAATCTTCCAGCGCAGCGTATCTTATACTATCAACAATCTTTTCATTACAATTTATTAGGCGAAGTTTTCTGCCGCTGATTGAAAGCTTTGCCCTGAATCTTAAAAGAACAGATAAAAGCAAGGAATCAAGAATGGTAACGCCTGCCATATCCATGCTGACGTTTTTCTCCTGATAATGGGCTATATTATCAAACTTCTCTTCAAGAAGACGAATCCTCTCAGGAATTAAATCCGGCTCCATTGTAATCACTATATCATCACCTGAATCAATTTGAACTGTCATAGATATCCCGCTTATCCTTATACTTAAAACAATATAACCTGCAACATATATAGCATTATTATTCCCGGCAGGCAAGACATCCGCTGACTGATCAGAGAATGTCCATAAAAAAAGTTGAAATAACGGATTATTTGTTATTATTTAATATCAGACAACCCGTTTCTCAGGGAACCCTGCGGGCTTTTAAGGGGCGATAAACTTAACAAATGAATGCCGCGATGAATGAAACCTCTCTGCTTGAGTTCTGGCATGTGTACTCCCACCCCGGTGATATGGCAGGAGTGACGAAGGAATTCTATGCGATGTTCGAAAAAATTGTCCCTTTTCTTCATCCGCTTGAAGTGAACAGCTATGAGGGCCTCGGATGGGTGCTTCTCGAAGCCGTACGTTCGCCTGTATCACTTGCAATGAATACAGGGGCTACAGAAATTGTGGAGATCGATTTTTATACTGACATCATTATAAAAAAAACGATTACTTATATCACTGCTGACAGCAGCACGGGTGTAGAAATTTCTGTAATGAACAGGGGTATTTTCTCAGAGGGCGTGCTGGAATCCATCAATCAGATTCTCAGCGGTCAACTGACTATACTTGACTGCGAAGAGCAGTTTATGCTTAAAGGGAGCTGTACAGGCAATGGAGGGCTTGGTATAATTCTGTCCAAAAAACAGATTGAGAATGCCCTTGGAGGCTCCCTTACACTCAGCTGGCACGACGGATTTTATGATTTTACGATTAAGTTTGTTGAGAAGGCTGCGGCATCGGAATATGTTTTAAGTAGCTAAGGGTGAATATATTTCCCGCAGGATACTTTTTACGGGAAATATATTCAGAAAAGTCCGCTATATCAGAAAATTTTTGTCAGAACCAGTGTACCTGTGAAACCCTCTGTTCTGTCAACAGCTCCGAACTCCCATAATCCTCTTATATTGATTGCAAGCATTGCAGGGGGGATAAAAACTCCGAGCTCCGGACCTGCGGCGAATATCCTGTCATGAACACTTTTATCATAAGCAGCTGTGCCGTCTCCGCTGTCATCAGTCAACTGCCAGTGACAGTACCCGGCCAAACCTGCGTCAATGATCTTCATGAAGGTTTTACCCGCTCCCCATTCAAAGTGGAACTCATCTCCGGGACGGATTTTTTTCTCTTCCTTCTCTGTATGCTTTTCATACCTCGCCAGTATGGAAGCGTTCCACTCCTTTTCACTGTCAAGGTAGAGAGTCCCTCCGGCAGTAAGCATCATTGTCCACATATCCTTTCCCGGTGAAGCCTGCTTCTCTTCATCATATTTACCTGTGGGAGCATAAAAAGCAGCCCCGGCAGCAAAGTCATACCTTGCCCCGTGCCATGAAAGTACAACGGGTTCAAACGCTATATCACCAATGGCGAACTGGTCATCCTCCATCACCATAGACATGGGCACAATCTCCATCTTGAAATCGGTGTAAATAAGCGGAACAGTAACGTCCGCTAAAACATCAGCGCCAAGGAACTTTAATCCTGTACCGAATATAAACCTGTGAACATTGGCTATAACTGTAATATCAGGCTTCAGGGTTTCAGATTTTTTACCCTTATCATCCATCATCCTGTCGGTTTTATACATCACATTATACATCTTGTAGTAGAAACCGGGGCCGGGAAGAGTTGCTCCCTTAATCCCTTCAACTCCATTTGTGTAGTGGCCGGTTTCACCGGCAGAAACTGCTGCTGCTGTGAATAGCGCTATAATAAAAGGAGCTGCAACTTTTATAACTCGTTTCATAAATTACCTCATTTTATGATTAGTAATGACCGGGGCTTAATGAGCCCCGCCATCTTTTTTTGAACCACCTGCTTTTTCCGCTATAAGATAAAAAGGGTAAAGTATAACATAGAGCAGTATACCTGGGCTCAGAGCTGCCCTGAGGAAACCTCCAAACTCTCCTGTTGTTATATACATCTTCGCGGGCCATGCGCCCATGAGCGAACCTGTAATTTCAATCCTGCTCCCCTTTTTTCTGATCCCGGAAACAACCATCATTGGCGAACCTTTATCTGAAATAACTGTCAGTTTCATGAATCAACCTTCTACCTGTCCCACCATTTTTTCTTCATCTTGAAATCTTCAGCTATAACCTGAACAGCGTTATAACCGCAGGCGCCGCCGATACTTCCGCTGGGGTGAGTTCCGGCTCCGCACATATAGAGATTTTTGTAAGGAGTTTTGTAAGGAGTGTATTCCACAAAGGGCCTGAACACTGTCATCTGGTCCTGTGTCATCTGGCCGTGATTAAAACCGCCATGAACCATTGAGGTCCATTTACGCTCAGTATCTCTTGGAGACATTATGTGAACTTTAAGCAGCGCTTTATCCATATTGGTAACATACTGGCTCCATACCTTGATGCATCTCTGAGAGAATTCCTCTTTCACAAGGTCCCAGTCGTCAGGTGTTTTATCTTTCAGTTTATACGGAACATACTGCCACCCCATTGCTGTACCCTTACCTTCAGGAGCCTGACTCGGATCAACCGCAGTGGGATAAGCTGTAAACATACGTGGATATGAAGGGAGCTTCTGCATATTTATCTCAGCGAAATCATCATAGAGCTCCTGAGGATTATCAACAAGAAGCACACCGAGACACCTGTTGATGTCAGGATTGAATTCAGCGCATTTCCATTTAAGGGGCTCGTCAAGTGCGAGGTGCGTTGTGAAGAGTACAGTATCCTCAGCTCTCCATCTCTCAACGGAATGCTTAAACTGCGGAGTAAGTTTATCTTCACCAATAAGTTTCTTGAAGGTTGTATGAGGCTCAAGATTTGTGATAACCATCTTATCAGCTTTAATTACAGTTCCATCAGCCAGTTCAACGCCCGTAGCTGTTTCACCATCAACAATAATTCTTTTTACTTCAGTATTTGTCATCACCTTGCCGCCGTGAGCTTCAAGGCATTTAACAAAGGCTTCACCAAGTTTACCTGATCCCCCTTTACATATTGTCCATCCATGTGGGTCGTGTGTTTCACCTAACATCATCGGCACAAATACTCCGAAACCGAGAATATCAGGGGCTCCACCGAACTCTTTAATGAATGCGAGGAGAAGTGATTTGAGTTCATTGGATTCAAACATCTCCTCAATCACATTTTTCGGGCTTGAAAGCTGCATCCTCAGCATATTAAGTCCCTCTACGCTCCCCTCCATTGCCATTGCAGCAAGTGAATTGGGCTGAGGGGGATTAAAGAACCAGGGGCCTATCATGTTGTCAACAATGACTCTGAAGTTCAGCGCAAGTTCCCTGTAAACTTCAGCATCCTTTTTTGAAAAACGGGCAATCTCTTTACATGTCTTGTCAATGTCCCTGTACAGAACAAGACATGTCCCGTTTGTGAAAACAGCTCCAACCTGGGCGTCAGGCCAGATATACTCTGCGCCATACTTTGCGAGTTCCAGATCTTTGTAGACCGGACCCATGTGCAGGATACCGTGGAATAATGAAGCGAGGTTATGCTTGAATCCCGGAAGTGTAGCCTCCTCTGTCCATGCACCGCCACCTGCTTTTTCAAGTCTCTCTGTAACCAGAACCTTGTAACCCGCCTTCTGAAGATAGCAGGCAGCAGTAAGGCCGTTATGCCCGCCCCCAACAACAATCACATCATAATTTTCTGACATACTCATACTCCTTTGTATTAATTATCTCACGGCTTAACCATGAGTAGGAATTGTCTGTATTATACATGGAATTCTGAAGCATGACTTCACCCGCACGGGTGACCTGAAGAATAAGATTAAAAATTTTTTATTAAACTGTTTAATTGACTGGCTGGAGTATATGAGAATTATCAGCAGAATGATTACCGGCTCTTCAGAACTGAAGCAGCCGGTAATTTACTGAGGGTATTCTATCGTGATGATTGAATCAATTACTCCCGAGATTTTAACCACGCTTTGGCTTCAGCTTCATTGTTGAAGTATTCTATCTCTATATCAGGATTAGCCTGTGCTTCTTTATTGGCTTCTTTCATACTGAGCTTCCCCACATTGTCTCCGGGAACAACAAAAGCAAAATACTTCAAACCGGTTTTTAATGCTTCAGGAAACCATACACCCTGGAGCCACTCCCTCACTTCTTTTGAGAGTACCTTCATATCCTCTATATTATTTAGCTGTTTCTTAGAACTGTTTTCCTTGCGAAGCTTCTGGAGGTTCTTGGCAACATCTTTTAACTCATCAGTTGATAGAAAACCTTTAAAAACTCCGATAGCAGCTTGTACATCACTGTCATAATAACTGTCTGCTTTGATCATACCTGTTCACTCCATATTGCTATTATATTATAGATAATCAGTTCACCTGCGCCACACCTCTGTGTTCAACAGCGGTTTTACTTCTCAGTTTAATAAACTGTTTCAGCAGGCGGTGAACTTTGATTGATAAGTTTAGCAGTGAATATTTGTGTTTACATCACCCATGCGGGTGATGCTCAAGAGATTCAGGGAGTTATATCAAAAAAAATAACCGGCTTTAACCGGTTATCAATTGGTAATGTTTAGGGATAAAAAAATCCTGTATGATTGAACTACTGCATTCTCCCCATCTCTTCCAGAAATCTGTAAGCTCTGGATACAAGCTGGGTTCTTGAATTAACATTCAGTTTAAGAAAAAGGTTATCAAGATGTCTCTTCACAGTATTGACAGATATGCACATCTCTGTGGCGATCTCCTTATTCTGAAGTCCCTTCTCCACATACTGAAGAACTTCAAGCTCCCTTGGGGAGAGTATATCTCTTAAGCAGGCGAACTTTTCCGGGCGTGGGATTTCGTTAAGTATAACAAGTGACTGTCCTCCGGATGATCCCGGGATAGGGCAGAAACTGGCGCTCAGGTTTTCAGTCTGGACTCTCCCTGCTCCACCCTGCTCCATGCTCTCCCTTTTGAGGAGGAGCTTAAGGCTGCCTGAAGGGTCATCTCTCCCCAGAGTACGCTCTGTAATCATCTTTGCTGAACTGTTGGCATATTGAGTCGAATACCCTGAGTCAGTAATTACAATCCCCTGCTTGACGCGAACCATAGCATCGCAGAATTCCTGTTTGTAATCCGCTCTCTTCCCTCCGCTGATGGAATCAACAATGGAGAGGCTCATGAAACGGCTGATGATTGAAACCACTTTAAGATCATTTTCGGTAAAAGCCCCTTCGTGAACCTCTCTCCCGAAATTAAGAGTTCCGATTATATCCTCCCCGAAGATGAGCGGAGACTGCATGGCGAAATCTATTGAAGCTGTTTTGACTATATTATAAACAGGGTGATGCTGCCACCCCTCAAGGCCAAGAAGCAGGTGTGACTGGTAAGGAACTCTTTTACGTGTAATCCACCCCCGGAGAGGATCAACCTCTCTCCCCTCCTCTTCATAAAACCTGATGAAATCAACATCAATACCGCTTCCTGATATTCTCATGGGCTTTTTCTTCTGCGGCTTGAAAAAATAGAGCGCGGTTGCGTGCGCAGGGATCACCCTGCTTATAGATTTAAGGTATTCAGCCTCAATCTCTTCAATACTCATTGGAGATGTGATAGATGATATCACTTCATCTAAAGAAGAAAGAATATCTTTATCCAGTGAAAAGTTCTGCATGTAACCCATAGACTCCCCCTATATTCAAGACTGGTACTTTCACATCGATATACTTATACTTATAATAACAACCCTTTTTCTTTTTTTTAAAACAGCAGCTGCCGGTATAATCTCCGTTAAATCTATAATCATTATACTATCAGAGTGTGTTACCGCATCACCCATTCGGGTGATGCCTGCTGAAAAATCAGTTAACCTTTAAAGAGCTTTTTATCTCAAAAACCGTAACCTCCGGTGCGGCAATAAACCTCACTGGCGGTCCCCATGTACCTGTTCCCCGACTCACATACAGTCTGCTCCCTCTCCCCAGGTCATACTCCCCGCATAGATAAGGAAATGATAATTTTACAAGGAGTGTAAAGGGGAATATCTGTCCGCCGTGAGTGTGCCCTGAAAGCTGAAGGTCAAAGAGGCCGATACTCTTTTCACTCACCCGAGGCTGGTGCTTAAGCAGAATTGTGTAGAGGCCGTTCTCCGATACAGCAAGCAGCCTGTTCTCCTCAGCTTCACTGTAAAAGCCCAGCTTCCTGCCGGAGTAATCATCAACACCGGCAAGGTTTATACCGGCGATAGTGACAGCCCTGTTACGCAGCATGATGAAACCGGACTTTTCAATGAACTGAACGCTTTCTTCAACTCCTGTTATAAACTCATGGTTACCGGTAATGGCGTACTTACCCTTAGGTGCATCGATACTCCGCATAACAGCAGCAACTTCATCACTGTTCCTGATTGACCTGTCAAGGAAATCGCCAGTGGATACAATGATGTCAGGCTTCTCTTCATCTGCTATTTTCTTTATATCTTCAGCTTTATCTGTACTTATAATAGGGCTGAAGTGGATGTCGCTCAACTGCATAATCTTAAGGCTCTTCACATCAGGGGGGAGTTTTTCTGTTTCTATGACAAGGCGCTCAACACGGGGAGTGTCTGCTTCATAAAAACCGTAAGCCAGTACAGAGATGCTTATGATCAATGTCCCTGCAAGCACCTCCCGCGCCATATAACCCGGAGGGATGAATCCCGCTTTCTCCGTGATATAAAGTATAATGTCAGCCATACCGTGTATTACGAGAAAGAGGAAAAGAAACGCAAGCCATCCGTACCCTGTGAACCCTGTGACCGCGGCCCAGAGCGGTTCGCCCTTCTGACTGAAAAATACAGTGGCTATTGGCGCCAGTATAACTGTAACAAGAATAAGCCTCAGAAGTATCGAAGGGAGAGACCTCCCTGTGAGTATGTTTCTGTGCTTTCTGATGAAGTAGTAGTTCATGAGGCTGTAGATTATTATTACGATGGATATAAAGATAAAGAATGATAAAGGGGATCTCATGTTGCCTCACGGTTTCTAAAGATATATAATCAGGATACTAAAAATATATTAGGTGTCAAAGTTCGTTAAAGGTTAAACTCTTTTTTTAAGTGGGACCCTCTTTTCGTGGCAGCGGAGTTCCACTCTCCCGGAGGGGATGATGCCTGTTTGATAAGGAAACACTCCTCTCTGAGAGGAAACTTAGCCTCTTTGATAAGGAACTTTCTCTCTTCAAGAGGGAACTTAGCCTCTCAGATAGGGAATTTTCTCTCTTCAAGAGGGAACTTTGCCTCTCAGATAGGGAATTTTCTCTCTCCGACAGGGAACGTTGCCTCTTTGATAAGGAAACATCCCTCTCCGACAGGGAACTTTGCCTTTCTGATAAGGAAACATCCCTCTCCGACAGGGAACTTAGCCATTCTGAGAAGGAAACATGCTTCTCTGACAGGGGACTTAGCCTTTCCGAAAGGGGAAATCTCGTAAACCTGAATTGAACGATCCCCCGCCTGCGCGCAGGCACCCCCTTTGGAAGGGGGTTTTCAGAATAATTATTTCCCGTAATTCATTCTGAAATACTTCTTCACAAGTCTGTCGATCACCCGGTCCGGTAGAATTGTTTGAATGAAAGAATTAATCGGAGTACCGGAGATTATATAACGGGTACGGGGTCTCTCCATCTCCATTATCCTGAGGATTTTCTCCGCTGCTTTCTCCACTGGCATACCCATGCTGCCGGAATCAACGAAGTTCGCCATGAATGCATTGAGGCTATCAATGTAAACCTTATCGACAAAAGAATTATCGGTCCCCCTTGCCTTTGTCCATATCGGTGTTGCAACTGCAGCAGTTTCAAGGAGCACTGTCCTTATCCCGAATGGATTAAGCTCACGCCTCAGCGCATCAGCAAATGCTTCCAGCGCGAATTTGGAAGAGGTGTATGGAGCAAGGAACGGGAGAGCTATCCTCCCGGCAAGAGACCCGTGAATCATGATCATCCCCCTGCTCTCTCTTAAAAGAGGGATCAGCTTCTGAATGAGGGAAACATAACTGAAATAGTTTATCTCAAAAACCCGCCTGTAAACTTCAAGGGGTGTATTCTCCACCGGACCGCCCAGAGCAACACCGGCGTTGCAGAAAAGTGTTTTGATACAGAAACCTGAAGCGCAGAGTCTCTTTATGCTCTTCGCGAATTTTTGAATATCGCTCTCCTTTGTCATATCAGCCCTGAAAGAATGGCAGAGAGCATCGTTTTTAAAGTGATCTGTTTCAAGGTATGACACAGCAGTATTTACCCCTTTATTCAGGAGCATCTCAGTGCAGGCTTTTCCGATGCCTGAATCACAGCCGGTAATAACATAGAGTTCTTTTGTCATTCTCTCATTCCGTATCTTTTTCAGCCGGTTTATGCCTGCCGTAAAGTTTTTCAACACAATCCTCACAGAGGCCATGAGTGAACTCGGCATCGGAGTGTTCAGTTATATAAGATTCAATCTGCTCCCAGTAGCCTTTGTCATTACGTATCTTTTTGCAGCTGCTGCATATAGGGAGTATCCCCTGAAGTGTTTTGATTTCATCAAGGGCCTGCCTGAGTTTATCTTCACGTATTTTTCTTTCATAAAAAAGTATACCTGTAAAACCGGCTGACAGGGTTATGCTGATTATAAAGACATTAAGGGATATAAGATTATGCTGGATCTCCCAGCCGGTAAAAGGGCCCACACCCTTAGCAGTGAATATCTGGGCAACGAGAGAGATAACAAAGCTTGAAACAACAGCGCCGGTAAAATCATATTTAAGGGAGAGCCATATAACCACAGGGAGTATAAGGAAAAAGGCATGTACATTATGCAGCACTTCACTTCTCCCCCAGAAAATAAAAATAAGAGCTGACAGTCCCCCTATGACCAGCATGGATATAGCAGCTTCCCGGACTTTCTGATTTATGTAATGTTTCCCTTTATTAAAGATTGATGCCGCAGCAAGGATCAGAGGAGTGAAGAGCATCTGCCCCATGGAGTTCCCCATCCACCAGTATATCAGGCATGTAAGAATATCTCCCCCTTGCAGATTTGAGAAGAGGGAGAGCGAGGTTACACCTATGACAGAGCTTAACGGCTGAAGGAAAGCGAAGATAACGAATATTAAAAGAAGATAATCCCTGAGAGAAGAGAGCCTCACATCAAACTTCAGCCTGCTGAGTATCCATAAACCGGCAAGAGCTTCAATTGAATTCCCGGCGGAAATTATTAACGATGAATAAATATTCAGCCCCGTGGCAAACCCCAGAAGCATCTGCCCCAAAAATATACCGGGCCAGATACGCCATCCGAATAACATGATAAAACCGAGGGCCACACCCTCTGACAGAAATATCGCGCTTGTTACTGTTTCATAAGATATTGCGAAAGCAAAGGCGAACTTTCCGAAAATAAAATATAACACAGCCAGAGCTGAAATGATAATAATATGGCGTACTCTTTGGTCCATCTGCTATATTCCCCTGCTTTAATATACAGAGAAATCGTATCAAAAAAAATATCACAACGCAAAATTTATTTTTAAAAGTCTCGGCCCCGCGAAATAATAAAGTGTCTCACCATCAACCAGGAAGCGGTCGCAGTATTTCACAATCCTGTATGAGTTCTGCTCACCGAACCTTGTATCAATTTCAACAGCATAAAGGGAACCGTCACTGAACCGCACAAGAAACGCATCATCCCTGGCAGGGAAAAAATCAAAAGCTGTAATAGTTTTCCCCGGAGAGTATATCCTCTTCTTCTTCATTGTATTTATAAAGAAAGGGAGCTGTTCTTTTTTGCCTGTCCATCTTACATATAAGCTGTTACCCTCTTTCATCAGAAGGACTTTCCCCCGGAGCTTTCTGTTTGCTCCAAGTTTCAGTTTTGCAATCTCCCTGCTGTTCCATTGAGGGAAGATGCTTTTTGTAGGTTTATTTGCTGTTTTAAACAGTTCCACAACATCTGTGTATTCATCATTGAGGTCACGTTTAGGTTTGCGCTTTTTCGCGATCTTTTCATCAAGGGGGAGATATTTATCTATCACTTCAACGTTCAGGTCTTCAGGGATAAGGAGGGGGAAGCATACCTCCACCTTCTGTTCCTGCACCAGTATCCATTTCTGCCAGGGCCTGTATCCCTCCTTGTTCATCTTTACATGATAGTTACCCGGTTTGATATTCTGCACCAGGAGGTTTCTTTCAAAGATGCCGGAAGTTTTTTTAATCTTTCCGTTAAGGGAGACTGAAGCGTCAAGCTCCTGATTCGCGAAATAGATACCCCCTGTCTTTACCAGTTTAAAATCGCTGCTGACCCTGTATCCGAATGAATAAAGAAGTATTACCGGTATTACAATGAGGAATACCATAAAGAGGCCGATTATATAGATCCACTGTTTTTTAACTGTCATAAACTCTCCCTATTCGCTGCTTCCGCGGTGTTTCGGTGTTACCCAGAACCCCATATACTTACCGAACATAAGCCTTGTCTGGGCATCAAGTGCCGGGATTGCGCCGAAAATGGTTATAGTGAGAGGCACAAGGAGCCACTGGATTATATGATAAAATTTTCTCGGCGGCTTACCCTCTTCTGGTACGCTTGGCATAAGGCTCACTGCAACCATTGATGAAAGTATCAGGTTGCTCATGGTAATCATCATTATATCACGTGTAATATACGGGAGACTGAAGCTGAGCATTGTGGTGTTAAACTCCCGGCCGCCAAGCATTATGGGCATCCAGCCGAGAACAAATATCAGTATAGGATTTGTGGCCAGAGACCAGTAGCCGTCAAGGTTAATCAGGAATATCTTGAACTTCTCCCACCTGCTGATATTTTTATTTTTCGAAAAATTGAACATAATATAGGCGAAGTTCTCAACACCGTAAGACCAGCGCTGCTGCTGTTTATATATATTCTTCATTGTCTGCCGGAAAGATGGAGCAAGGTTCGCGTCCATTGATACAGGGTAGGCCATGGGCGTTACAAGGTAGTCGCCGTCGTACTTCATGTAGCAGTTCCAGAATATCCTTGAGTCCTCGCTCACCATGTTGCTCTGCCAGTACCCCACTTCATAAAGTGTGCTGAAGGGGACTGAGTGCGAACTGAATGTTGCAAGGCGTTTCTGCCTCTCCTGCTGAACCATCTGCCAGAATGTTCCTGAGTATGCCACTACGCGTGACACTGCCGGAGCTTCGAAGATGTTATTGTTGAACACAGGTACAGGCTGGAATGATGTTCTGTCAGGTTTTTCACTGGCAAGGTACATCCATGTGAGACAGGCGAAGTACTGGTCATAAACAATTGTATCAATATCAAATGCGGAGACAAGTACATCCTCGTAGGGGATCTTCTTTTTATCAAGAACTTCAATCCTCGCCCGGTCTGCGGCATAAGCTATATTCGATCCTTTACCAGCGAGTTCCCCTTCAATTCCGTCAGGGTGAACAGTGACAACGAAGTAGCCGAATTTTTTCCCGTACTTCTTCTTCATCCTCTGCGCGATCTCAGCGGGTCCATCCCCTGCCCGCTCCTCACCTGCAAGAACAATGATGAATTTTTTGTGGTTATACTTTGACTCAAGGAGTGAAACAAGGGTCTTCTCAATGATCTCCTCACCCTCTTTATAAAAAGGGAGCATTATCATGTGATAGATGTGATCATATTTAAAGTGCACCAGCTTATCAACCCAGCTGGTTTTCATGTGCTCTTTAATGCGCTTCCAGTTCTCTTTCAGGTGAAGGGATAGATACGCAGTTTTCAGCAGCCAGAAAACGTCAAAGGCAATGATAAATATTGCCGCATAAACAGGGACAAGCCACGAAGCAACAACAGCCCCGATAATAGTCCCCCATGAGAAAACTCCGGGGAGTATCTCCCAGAACCTGTACCTCAGATAATCCGGGCCGGAAAGCTCCGACCCTTTGCCAATACGCCATTTTTTATAATTATATTCAGTGGACACAGGATCCTGCCATTCGCATACGCAATTTGATTCTCCTTTTAAATTAAGCAAATGTCATAGATAAGTGACGATTTATGTCAAGAATTTGTAAAAAAAATATCCGGGAGTTCAGCCCCAGAGTTTAATGGGGGGGTAGTTTACAAGGGCGTGGAGGATGTCGCTTCTTGTTATAATTCCTTCAAGTTTCCTGTTATCGTCAAGTATAGGCATGCTCCCTATATGCTCATCAAACATGACTTTTGCTATCCTTCTTATATCTGTAAACCTCCCTGCTGTTATTACCTCTTTCACCATTATATCTGAGATAATCCCCCCTGTGCTGTTCACTACGCTGTCATTCTCGATAAGTAGAGATTTAAGGAGATCCCTGTCTGAAACTATACCTGCGATTTTCCCCCCGGAAGATAAAACCGGCATGTGATAAATACCTGTTGTTTTAAAATATTTCCAGGCATCACTTATCTTCATATCAGGGGATATGGTTTTAACAGGTGAGTTCATAATCTGGTAAGCGTGGAATATCGGTTCAAGTTCATTTTTTATATTTATAGATTCCCTGTAACTCTTTTCAGCGTAGGATAGAGCGTGTCCCCCTCCGCTGTATGCATCACCCCCTTTCTCGCCGTTTATGAATTTACGCACCCTGTTTTTCCCGCCCACATCCCGCACATCCTTTCGATGAAGAAGGGCCTCCAGTGTCAGGTCAAAGTGATCGCCGTTAAGTGTATGTATATGAAACATTAATTGCTCCCTAAATAATCGATTTAACCATCACGGAAAGCTCATCTGCAAGATAAGGCTTACGGACTATTCCTTTAATACCTATAGTATCTGCTGTCAACCTGGATTCCTCATCAAGCATACCTGATGCGAGTATAACCTTCACATCCCTGTTAATATTCTTAAGCTCAAGAAATACTTCAAGGCCAGACTTCCCGGGCATTGACAGATCAACAATAACAGCGGAAATATCCTGAAATCTTTTTCTGTAAATATCTATCCCGTCATTACCATTATCGGCAGTTAAAACAGTATATCCGCACTCCTCAAGGAATCCCTTTGCAATATTAAGCATTACATGCTCATCATCAATAACAAGCACTATGCCGCTCCCCATGGTGATCTCACCTGAACATTTTCCGGAAGACTCTACCGCTTCAACATTACCATAAGTAGGAATGTACACCGAAAACCGGGAGCCCATGCCCGGCTCTGAATAAATATGGATAAGCCCCCTGTGCTGTTTGATTATATTATATGTTATCGAAAGGCCAAGCCCCGAACCCTCATCCTGTTTTTTCATTGAAAAAAAAGGCTCAAATACTCTTTTCCTTGTTTCATTATCCATACCGATACCGGTATCTGATACTTCAACATTCACCCATCTCCCGTCATATGAATAATAATCTGGATATAACTCTTTGATAATCAGATCCGACTGCGTTTCTATAGCTCTTACCTTCAGGATCCCGCCCTGTTTATCTTCATGGGGCCGCATAATTGTCATAGCATGAGAGGCATTGATACAGAGATTAAGAAACACCTGCTCAATCTGTACAATGTCACCCATAACAACAAGGGGTGCATCAGAGGGGAGATAGTCTATCTCAACAGTTTTAGGGAGGCTGTTTCTGCATATCTCTATAACGTGATTCAGCGAGTTATTTATATCCACAGGTGAAAGTGTAATTTCATGTTTTCTGGAAAGAGCAAGCAGCTGTTTGATAAGCTCTGCGGAGCGTAGAGATGACTCCATACCAATAGTTAAATACTTATCAATCCTGTCCCGTCTTTCAAGCTTCTGATCCTTAAGCATTCTTGTGAGGAGATCGTAACTGCCGATTATCCCACCCAGAATGTTGTTGAAGTCATGGGCTATTCCGCTTACCAGTGTACCGATTGCCTCCATCTTCTGCGCCTGCGCGAGCTGTTCATGCACCCGTCTGTTTTCATCCTGCGCTTTTATCCTTTCACTGATGTCCCTTGTAATACCCACAATACCTATGCCCTCACCATGTGAATTACGGAGAAATGATACAGTAACTTCAACCGGTATTACTGTTCCATCTTTCCGGAGGTGTTCCAGCTCAATATTTACATACCTGTCCGGATCAGCTGTTCCTGAACTTTCAAGTTCAAGCTGTCCCTGAAATATCCGCAGTACCCTGCTGAAAGAGTCAGGAGTATTCCATTTATCAAAGGGGAGGTTCATTGCCTCCTCTACATTATAACCGAATATTCTTGTGACCGAGGGGCTGATAAATGTAAAGTGAAGATTCATGTCGGCAGTCCATATCATGTCTGTGATATTATCAGCCATGAGCCTGTATTTTATTTCGTTTGCAGCGAGCATGGCATTGGTATTTCTAAGTTCAATAGTCCGTTCGACAACAAGCTCCTCAAGACGATCTCTGTGGGCACGAAGATCCGATTCAGCTTTGTGACGGATCTTTACCTCTTCATTAAGTTTACGGTTCGCATCTTCCGCTTCATTCTTTGCTTCAGCAAGATGTTCTTTTTCATCAAGGAGTTTCTGCTGTTCAATCTCCATAGCCTTCTTATACTGCTCACGCATGGACTCATAATTATAGGTAAAGAGAATAATTAAAACAAGAGTAAAAAGATACCTGGATACAAAACCAGCTTCGTAAACAAAACCGTTAACAGAGAGTGACGGGATTAACAGAAAAGCGGAAGTTACTCCAAAAACAAAAACAGTCCAGATTACACCCTCTCTCTTCCCCAGAAGAAAAAAGGTAAAGGGGGGTATTGTAAGCACCCACATACTTGCATAGCCCTTCGCAGCACCGGTATTAACCCAGTATATCATAAGGAAGCAGAGTAATGAAAGGGCAATCCTGTAGAAGACCTTTGCATTCCTTACCTTTCTGAAAACAACAAGAAACAGAACAAAAAGCGCAGCTATAATATAATCAACAATCCCATATCCGTAGAATCCGTTTTTAATCAGATGCGCCCCGAAGATAACAAGGGGTGCTATAAGAAGAAAGAGAAATATTGAAAAAAGTTTTCTTCTTCCCGCCTCCTCAATATCTGACGAGACCGTACCTGAAAGCTGCCGCAGAAATTTGTCTGATATTTTTTTCAATAAAGGTGACATGTTTTTAATATATATCAAATCCCGGTAATTGACAATTATTATAACATACTTCCCTGTTTTTTAATACACGCAGAAGCCTGAATCATTTTGTAAAAAATTGTTGCACAGAATCACCCCTTTATATTTATTGAACAATCATTCAATTATATCATTTTTAAGGTAATGTTATGCCTGTAATAGAAAATTCAACATACAAAGCTCCGCTCTTTTTCGGGAACAATCATGTTCAGACCGTTCTCCCGACACTGTTCCGTAAAGTTAAAGGGGTGAATTACGAAAGGGAGAGAATAGACACTCCGGACGGGGATTTCATTGATATAGATATATCCCCTGTGAAATCCGACAGGGCGATTGTGCTTTCACACGGCCTTGAGGGTGATTCAGGGAGACACTACATGAAAGGTATGATCCGGGCGTTCAACCGCAGGGGATGGGATGGAGTAGCTTTTAACTTCAGGGGATGCAGCGGTGAGCCCAACAGGAATGCTGTTACCTATCACAGCGGAAAAACAGAGGATCTCCACGCTGTTGTGCAGCACCTTATCAGGACAAAAAAATATAAATCAATAGTTATTGCGGGATTCAGCCTTGGAGCAAACCTTACTCTAAAATATGCAGGGGAGAGAGGAAAAAATATACTCCCGCAGATAAAATGCGCTGTGGGGATATCAGCCCCTTGCGATCTGATATCCTCCTCTGTTGAAATTCATAAACCAAAAAACTACATCTATTCAAAAAGATTTTTAGTGACACTGATTGAGAAGATGAAGGAGAAGGAAGCTCAATTTCCTGAGGGGATTTCACGGGATTATTCATCGATCAAAACTCTCGGAGATTTCGACAATACTTTCACAGCACCACTCAACGGATTCAAAGATGCAATGGATTACTGGGGGAGATGCAGTTCCGGAAAGTATATAGCAGATACTGCGATTCCCACGCTTATATTAAATGCGAAGGATGACCCTATACTGGGGCCCGGGTGTTTCCCTTACGAGCAAGCAGAGGCAAACAGTAACCTGTTTCTTGAAGTTCCGGAGAAAGGGGGACACATGGGATTCATTACATTCGGCAGAAACGGGGAGTTCTGGCACGAGACAAGGGTGGCGGAGTTTGTGGAGGGGTGCCTATAGTTTTTTCAGTATCAGGGGCATCTCATTACGGGCAAAATCCAGGAGAACGCTCTCCCCTTTTTCAACATTGTTCAATTGAACTACCCTGGATAAGCGGAACATCATGCAGTCATAATCTTTTGCGAACTGCGTGATTAGTATCTTCTGAAGATCAATATAATTCCCTACAGTCCTGTCATTGAACCTGTACCAGTAATATACCAGCAGCCCCCTGCCGTTTCTCGAAAAAAGCATTCTCCTGGCCGGTGTACCGTTTATCATCACATCATTCTGTTCCAGCAGATTATACCCCTCACCCTTGAGACAAAGTTCGGGACGGTGAAGGAACGGGCCCCTGTCCCCCACTGAATGGAAGAAGTAAAGATAAACTTTACCATCTTCACCGGTGCTCCCCTTCCTGATATACTGCCGCATCAGGATATCATCAGTATTAAGCATCCTGTAGTAACTCTCCGGAAGTGGTTCATCCACAGAACTCCACCTGTCAGTTTCCGCTGCAATTAAATTCAGCTTATCAGGGAATTCTTTCTCCTCCTGATAAAAAGCTTTTACCTGATATACCAGTGAAAAAACCGTAAGAATAATCATTACGACAATATAAGGGAGAAGGTCTCTCTTTTCCTTTTCTGTCTGAGGGTTACACCCGTCCTTACTTTTCATTGAAGCAGGGAGTCCGAAGGAGAGTTCATTGAAGAGCGACACCAGAAACAGAATAACAAGAAATATCAGAATACCAATTCCTTCATGAAAATCCTCAAGTGCAAATTTCCCGTAGCCATTTACAGTTAGGACTGAAACTATAATGATTCTTAATATATTAGAAATAATTGCAGCAGGAATTGAAATCAGATAATCTATCCACGCGATGAATCTTCTCTTCTGTATCAACGCGAAAAACCAGAGCAGTGACACCATGCCGAAAAGATTCTCCATTCCGCTGCATGCAGGTGTTATTTCAATGTAGTAATTATTGATATACAGCATACTGCCGTATCTTTCAATTGACGGATAAATAACTGAAAGTATAAGTTCTGAAACATGCGCTGAAAACATCTTCATATCAAAAGTCAGGGGATCGAGAATAAATCCCGGCAGAGGGATGGCCAGCAGCAGATAAACAAAAAGCATGAAATTCTTCAGTGCAAAACTTCTTCCGTGATAAAACAGAACCAGACCTGCGATTAAAAAATAAACCGCAAAATACTGAAATGTCTCAATGGCAAGATACCTTCCTGAGAGATCAAGAAACATCGCGAATACTATAATTACCGTACCTGTGATGCGGGAAGGTTGTGCCCTGTTTTTAGAACTCTTATAATTTCTGTAGAGGAGCCAGAGAAAAGCGGCAAGCACAAGTGGACCCTGACTATAATATGAATCAGCCAGGAACCAGCGCATTGATAAGACTATTATACTGCTGCTGAAAAACAGCAGTACAGCTAAAAACAGCAGTGCCTCATCTCTCCGGAAATTCATCTATTGCAGATATCTTTTTTTACCGGGAATCATTTCCGGAAGAATATATATCACAGATCTTTAATTTTCTTTGCACCGAAAGCTGCGGCAATACCGCCGGCAATAAGAAGAATAGTTGCAGGCTCCGGAGTACCGCCTCCGCCACTATGAGGTTCATGACCATAACCAGGTCCGTTGCCTTGTCCCGAATTACCTGCTCCATAACTATGATGATTGCTTTTGCTCCCCTTGGAATTACCCAGACTGAAAGCTGATGTTGATAATGCCAGCGTAATCAGCAATATCAGAATAACCTGTTTTTTCATGATACCTCCCGATGTATATATCTATATAACGCTTATATTGTAATATACTAATAATACAAGCTCTATTTAGCACAATCGGGCTATTTTATAAAAAAAATATACAATTTGCGCAATTTATGCTGAAAAATTCAGGTTTATATTCATTTTTACGGAAAAGAGACCCTTATCTATCGCAACATGAAAGTTTTTTCATTCTTTATTTTTATAAGCAGATGCTCAAGGCCGTTGATCTTTATTTCATATAGAGTCCCGAGCAGCATCCCTAACTTCCCCTGGGGGAGCCCCTGATTATACAGCCACTCCACATAGTTCACAGGGAGCTCACACAGTATGCGCCCCTTAAATTTTCCGAAGGGCATCTCCATTGACACAAGATCCCGGAGTATTTCAGGATTAAAAAGATGCGATGCTGATTCTTCCATAACTATACCTATAATATTTTCATCCCGCGAAGCCGCCAGGATGCAAAGGAATTATATTTTTAATAATCTTTGCGCCTCTGCGGCTTTGCGGGATGTTTTTTTATTTTTCAATTAAATCAAACTGCGGATGCTCAAGCACCCTTCTCTCTATCTCTCTCTTTTCATCGTCACTGCAATCAGCCCCGTGTTTTGAGCTGCTTCGCTCAAACCTTCCGAGCCACTCACGGTCAAGAAGTTTAATCCATGGCGGACACGCTTCCGGCATCGAGAATGCGGCAGTTGTTTCGGACTTCGGGCCTGTGCCGGCCCCTATCCCCACATAGAAGCCCGCTGCCAGAAGAGCTCCCCTCACCTGTGTTGATGAAGAGTAAGTGAACAGCATGGTTTTTGTGCCGGAGCATTTTTCATGCAGTTCTCTGAACAAAGAGTATCTCCACAAAGGTGTATCAGTATGAAGCGAAAACGGATCATAATATATGCAGTGAGGTGTATCCGCGGAAGATGCATGTTCCCTGAAATCACCTTCAAGCAGAATCCATTCAAGAGGGAGACGTGCTGATCTCCATTTTGCATTGTTCAATATCGCTGCCGGTGCGGGATGTTTAACATGGGGAAAAAGTGACGGATTCTTCACAGCCAGTCTGAGAGAATCGAGATCATTTTCAAAACTGATAATCCTGAGATGCGGCAGGACACCTCTCTCCCCGGAAAGCCTTTCAAATTCCCTTACTGTTGCCATGGCATTTGTCCCGGCGCCCAGGCCCACATCCCAGATTACAAAGCTCTCACCTCTGTGTCCGGAGAGTGTTTCCGCCATATTAAGCTGATCCGCATAAAGCCGTTTTGCCTCAATAACCGGATCAGTGACAGAGTGCATCACCTCACCTGAACTGACATGACGTATACTGTGGAATCCCCCCTCCTGCTTCACAATTTCATAATTGCCCAGAGACATGGTATTCTTCTGCTTCTTCACACGGGTAGGAACCGGCGGATGGTTCTCATCACCCCGCACGAGAATGTCCCGCTGTCCGAGATAGTATGAGTAAAAATCACCGGCAATTATATGCTGACGCATTGAATTCATAAGATTTCTGTAAAAAGTAAGATTATGGATCCCCACAAGGTTTCCGCCATAGTACTCACCAGTTTTAATGAGGTGATGTATATATCCGCGGCTGTATCTTCTGCATGCTGGACATGAACAGTTCTCATCTATGGGTATATCAGAAAACTTATACACTCCGCGCCTCAGTTCAATGATGCCATTAGAAGTATATGCTACACCCTGCTGCCCGTGCGATGTAGGGAGTATACAGTCGAACATATCCACCCCCCTGTGAACAGCTTCAAGAAGGTCTATTGGAGTCCCTACCCCCATAAGGTAGCGCGGGTAATCTGTCGGAAGAAGCGACGCTGTAAGCTCAGTCATATCGTTACGCTCATTTCCGGTTTCACCCACTGCGAGCCCCCCGATTGCGTAACCGTCAAAGGGGAGAGATGTAATCTGCTCCGCGCTTCGTTTTCGGAGTTCAGGATAGCATGCACCCTGCACAATACCGAAAATCGACTGAGGGGAATCTCCACGTGCGGCAAGGCTCCTCTCCGCCCAGCGTGCAGTAAGCTCCACAGACTCTTCACAGATTCCGGCCTCAGATGTTGAAGATATACACTGATCCATGGCCATCATTATATCGCTTCCGATATATCTCTGTGTCTCTATACTTTTTTCCGGGCTGAGAAGTATTGTTACCCCGTCATGATAACTCCGGAAAGCAGCACCCTCCTCAGTAATCTTCACTGCGTTTGGAAGAGAGAATACCTGGAATCCCCCGGAATCTGTGAGCACTGATCTCTCCCAGTTCATAAACTTATGTATACCGCCGAATTTACGGAAGACCTCTGTGCCTGGACGTATAAGGAGGTGATACGTATTCGCCAGGAGAACAGGGAAACCCAGCTCATCAACAGCAGCCATATCCTGCGTCCGGATTACCCCCCTGGTTGCAACAGGCATAAACACTGGGGTCTCAACTTCATTATGAAGTGTAATTAACCTTGAGGCCCGTGCTCTCGTATTTGGAGCCTCTGCCTCCACCCTGAAATTGAGCCTTTTATTACTGATTGTATTCATGAGTACATTTCATATACACCTTTTTTCCACGTCAAGCCGGTATTCATTCTGCACGGCTAAATTCCCTTTTCAGAAAAAAAGTTATATTTCAACTATGTCTAAAAAATTATAGCAATAAACAATTTTGTCATTCCGGTTTTGCATCATCAGTTCGTGCAAATACCGGAATATCATAGACTAATTTTATGAGATACCGGCATTCTACCCCGAGGGTACTTCTTCGCTACACTCAGGGCGCGCACGCTACAGCCGGTATGACGTTTTATTTGTTACAATCTATAAATATATTTTGCACTAAAAACTATGTTTAGGAATAAACACTAATAACCCACACACTTTATACCTTAAATCTCAACACCTTTTCATTGAGCTCTTCTGCCATACCCGATATATCTTCAGCGCTGGCGGCAATCTCCCCGGCCCCTGTTGTCACTGTACCGGTATACTGACCGATATTAGTAATGGAAAGAGTTATTGCGTCAAGGGCACTCTTCTGGTCAGAAGCTATATCCTTGATCTCCATGGCACGGACAAATATGTCACCGGAGTTGTCCCGCACCATCTCCGCAGTGCCCAGCTGTTCATTTGCAACAACACTGATTGCCATTATTTCACTCTTCATCTTCTCCACGCCTGCAATTATCTGGTTCAGAATACCTGTCGTAGCTTCCAGATTCTTCATCTCCAGCGATATCTCCCGGCTGTTCCCTTTTATCAGTGAGTCAATATTTTTTGTTGAGTCAGCAGTCTGCTCAGCAAGCTTCGATATCTCCTCTGCAACAACAGCAAAACCCTTCCCTGCCTCACCTGCCCGCGCTGCCTCAATTGCGGCGTTCAATGAAAGGAGATTTATTCTGTCGGAGATATCATTTATAATAGCAATAATCCCAATCATATCATTGGAGCTCTTCATCACCCTGCTCATAGACTGGTTCATAGTAGAGATAGATTCTCCTCCGTCATTGGCATGCTGTTCTACATTTTTTGAAAGGGAGAGTGTTTTCTCAGCCTGTGTATTCACAGTCTGAATCCCTTTGTAAAGGTTTTCAATAAGCTTCCGGAGAGATTCAAAGAGCTGCATCTGTTCACCTGTGAGCATTGTAACGCGCTGAATCAGGTCAGTAATTGTACTGGCAGTGTATGATGCTTCATTTGTTATTTCAGTCTTTGTCTGGGCAAGGTTCATACTTATTGCGGTAAACTGCTCTGATGCGGCAGCAAGCCTTTGTGAAATATCCCCTATCTCTGTAATTATATTCTGGGATGCGCCGACGAATTTATTGAAACTCATTGCAAGAGCGCCTACCTCATCTGAACCTGAAACAGAGGTCCTTTTTGTAAGGTCAGCGCTTTTAGTTATATCCGTTACATCACTGATAATCCTGGTGATTGGAGTTATAATAACTCCCCGCAGACGGTAGACAACACCGAATGTAATCACCACAAGGATACCGAGTATAACCGCCAGCACAATCCATGCTTTTCTTATAGTCGCTTTAACAAGATCTATACTATAATCGACACCTATGGCAAAAACAACTTTACCTGAACTCCCCTTTACAGGGAAAAATACTGAACGGAATGTACCCCACTGATCCGTGTACTCCTCCATTTCAGGTTCCCCTGTATTCCAGGCCTTTTCAAGTGAAGGGGGGAAATCATCATACGGAGTAAGAAATGTATCTTCATAATCACTCTCCTCAGGCTCAACATTCCCTGTGTCATGTATAAAGATATATTTGTCCTCAGTTTTAATCATCGAATAAATATATTTAAAACCGAAGGCCCTCTCCAGATTTTTCAGATAGGCAAGTGTCTGAGTAAAAATCTCCTGCTGCTGAAACCCCTGCTCATTTGCCCTGATTATTAAAGCCGGGTCTATACCCTTAGCAGAGAGTTTCGCTCCGATCATCAGTTTATCGTTTATACCTTTTTCCAGTTCAGCATGATACCTCTGAAAAAAGAAGCCGATAGATATTAAAGATGTCACAAGGAGAGATATACCGAAATAAAAATACAGCCTGCTTTTTATTGTTATTATCATATTGACCTGCTATCTGCTTTATAAAGATTAATAAACCGATTCCACGGTTTAAAATACAGATAATTCAAATACTAATCAAGTCAGGTTGACTAACTGAGATAAATCATGGGGTTTATTTAAACCGGCAGAATACAGGATTAGCAGAATAATACGGATATTTTTATAAGCAGGCGCAGACGCCCGGACGGCGTCTGCGGAAAGGAATGATGTTTTATCAGGCTTTTTTGGCCGCTTTCTCCTTTTTCTCTTTTCTCTTTTCTTTAATTGTTTTTTCCGGCTTCTTCTTCTCTTCAGATTTAGCCTTATCTTTACCTTTTGCCATATAAAACCTCTCATTCTAAAAAATTTATAGTATAATAATAAACAATACAGTTATTCTGTCAATCAGTGATTTTCAAATATCTTAAATCCTTGACAGTATATATAATATCTTCAGAAAGTACTGAAAAAAAGGGGGTAAATCTATGCCGGAATGCAGTTGTGAAAAATGCGTCAGCGCCTGTAAAAACGATCCCGGGAGGCTCATACCGGAGGATCTCCCTAAATTAGCTGAATTTCTGGACCTCTCAGTAGAAGAACTTATTATCAGCTCACTGGTTCTGATTCCCCTGTCGAAGAAACCTGAAGTTTATGCCTTTGCTCCTGCCAAAATGAAGGGTAGACGGCTTCTGGCAAAACCGGGAACAGTTGTACCTGACTATTACTCAAAAGAACGCGGGACGTGCATCTTTCTCGATGAAAACGGACTATGCACAATTCAGGAAGTTAAACCCTTTGAGTGCGGCGCATACATGGGATGCAAACATACATTCATGGGTAAACCGTATAAAGAGAAACAGGTGGAGGAATATTTTCTGATGAAATGGAAAAAATACAGAAAATAATTCCGCTTGACTAAGAGTTAAATTGCTTTATAAAAATCCCCATGCTTTTAGAGATAGAGACATTCATCACCCTTTTAGGGGGAGCAATGGGGCTCCTTGCAGCCATAGGGCAGCTTCTTATCCCGGATAAGAGGAGCGAGAATTATAACCTCGCAGCACTATCCTTTGCCCTGGGCCTTCTCCTTTTCCAGAACGTGGCTGTATTCACCGGCTACTGCATAAACCATCAGTGGACACTGATTTATCACATGACACTCATCTGGATACAGGCGCCGCTTCTCTATCTTGCATATTTTTATCTCACAAACACCGAGGATAAATATCCGGAAAGAATATACAGGTTTTTTATCCCCAGCATTATAGCTTTCCTGCTGGATACTGTTTCTATTATCGCTTACCTGGCCGGACACCTGCCGAACCTGCTCTGGATTTTCCATGATGATACACCGTCATGGCTTGTACTGAAAAAGTATCTCCTCATGGCCGGCACTCTTCAGATTATAATCTATCTTATTGTATTCCTGCTGAAGATGCTTCCTGCATGGAAGTTCAGTGAGAGGAACAGCATACTCTCTGTCACCATATCTTATTCATTTTCTTCACTCATTGCCACTACAATACTTATTCTGGGATATACCACTGTAAATGTCCAGTATCTCAAAACAGCGGCACTCATTGCGGCAGTGGGACTAATTATAATTTATCCCCTGGGGCAGAGATACCACAGGTTTTTCCAGATACTCCGCACAGAAGTGAAAAAGGAGAAGTATAAAAAATCCCTTCTTGAAGGGAGGGACGTAACCCCTGTTATGAATCAGCTCACACTGCTGATGGATGAACAGAAGCTGTACAGAGATGAAAACCTTACACTGAAAAATCTCGCGGACTGCGTAACCATGACTCCGCATCAGCTGTCTCAGCTCCTTAACGACAGATTAAACACAAACTTCAGCAGCTTTGTAAACAGGTACCGTGTAACCGAAGCTGAGCAGATACTTATAGAAAAACCTGACAGGCCGGTACTGGCAATAGCCTTTGATGTAGGATTCAACAACAAGACAAGTTTCTACGATGCCTTTTCCAGATTCAACGGCATCAGCCCCCATAAGTTCCGCAAGGATAAACTGAAAAATTAAATTTCCGTATTTATAATCCCGTACTTTCTGCTTCATTAAACATCAGTTAAACAGAGAACTGACACACCACAATGCTTTTCCGGATTCATAATCCGTACCCCTTTTTTTTTCCGTAAAGATATATCCTGTCGATCCGCTCTTCATTTTAAGCTAACCTCCGGTTATCAAGAAGATGGAGGTATAAGAGGAAGTTCACAACACAAATATGAGACGCATTATTACGGTAAAGCTTTGCAGATAGTTATTCATTGGGAACGAATTCAGCAGATTTTATTAATCAATTGTACACAGATTCCGCTCCAGCCAATCGGAATTTAAAAAAGATTTCATTCCCTGAATAACTATCGAAAGCGAACCGGTTGTTTTTTCAGATATTCAGCAAAAAAATAAAGGAGAAATAATGAGGATGAAAACATTGCATGAAAAGTTATTATCAATGTTTCTTGTAATAGCAGTTGCTGCATTAACTTCATGCGGCGACAAAAAAAACGCGAAAAACAATATCCCCCGTGAAAATGCTCAGGCATATATTGTAGGGGGCGGAGTAGCAGGCCTTGCGGCAGCAGCATTCCTTATAAGGGACGGGAAAGTCCCCGGAAAGAATATTCATATTATAGAAGAACTTAAAGTTAACGGCGGAGCCTGTGACGGTACAGGTGACCCTGACAAGCACTACGTTATCCGCGGCGGAAGGATGATGAATCTCCCCACTTATGAAACAACATGGGAAATGCTTAAGGATATCCCCTCAATTTATACTCCGGGAAAATCAGTTTACCAGGAGATCAAAGAGTTCAATGACATGATCAAAACCGATGCAAGGGCAAGGGTCATTGATAAGGACAAAAACAAATTAGATGCCACAAAGATGGACTTTAACTGGCGTGACAGATGGGACATGATAAGGCTTGGAGTAATGTCTGAAGAGGCATGCGGCGATAAAAAGATCAATGAGTTCTTCTCACCGCACTTTTTCAATACAACATTCTGGTACATGTGGTCAACAACTTTCGCTTTCCAGCCATGGCACAGCCTTCTTGAATTTAAAAGATACAACGACAGGTTTATCCATGAGTTCCCTCGAATCAATACACTTGAAGGTGTTGCACGGACTCCATACAACCAGTATGACTCACTTGTTCTCCCGATGCAGAAATGGCTCGAAGCACATGGAGTAAACTTTGTAATGGGTACAAAAGTTACAAACATGAGCTTCAAAAAAGATACAAAAGAGACCACAGTTGAAAAAATACACTACATGCAGAACGGGAAAGGGGGCGAATTCAAAGTCAGAGAGGGTGATATTGTTATAGCAACAATAGGCTCCATGACTTCGGATTCTTCACTGGGTTCAATGAATACTCCTGCCAGACTTATAACAGGCCATAAGGACGGCGGATGGTCTCTATGGAAAGCCCTTGCAAAGGATCGCCCTGAATTCGGCAACCCTTCAAAATTCTGTGACCACGTTGATGAATCAAAATGGTTCTCATACACAGTAACTCTCAGGGACCCGCTTCTCATCAACAAAATAGCTGAGTGGTCTGGAAACGAGCCGGGAACAGGAGCGCTTGTTACTTTCAAAGATTCAAACTGGTACCATTCAATTGTTGTAGCATACCAGCCGCATTTCAGAAATCAGCCTGACAACATCAAGGTGTTCTGGGGATACGGACTCTTTCCGGATAAGACCGGTAACTACGTGAAAAAAAGAATGTCTGACTGCACAGGCGAGGAGATTCTTACTGAGCTTGTTTACACATTAAAAATGGAAAAACATCTTCCGGAGATACTTAAGTCAGCCACAGTTATCCCCTGCATGATGCCATACATCACAGCACAGTTTGAAATGAGGAAGCCGGGAGACAGGCCACTTGTTGTACCTGAAGGTTCAACCAACCTCGCTTTCATCGGCCAGTTTGCCGAAATTCCGGAGGATGTTGTTTTCACAGTTGAATACTCATTCAGGACAGCTGCAACAGCAGTATATCAGCTTCTCGGTATAGATAAAGAACCACCTGCGATTTATAAGGGCGGGCACGAGATAGGCGTTCTCTGGGACGCAGCCTGGACACTGTTCAGATAAAAAATGAATTATGATGAAAGCAGCACATGCTGCTTTCATCATATAATAGAACACCATGAACAGAGTACACCGCATAGGACACGAATCCACAGGAAAACTCCTTGCGGAGTTCTCTCTCCCGGCTGTTATTGCCATACTCGTTCAGTCTTTATACAGTATCATTGACCGCGTTTTTATCGGCAACGGCGCAGGGACAGAGGCCATCAGCGGCATAACAGTATGCTTCCCTGTAATTGCTCTTTTCATGGCTTTCGGCATGCTTATAGGCATAGGGGGAGCGACTCTTTTCTCAATCAGAGCAGGTGAAGGGGGGAAAGATGAATGCATTAAAATTCTGCATAACACATTCATCCTTCTTTCTTTAATCTCCGCTATCCTCAGTATAACAGCATCCCTTTTCCTGAGAGAGATATTGACTTTATCAGGGGGCTCAGGAGCAGCTCTCCTTTACGGTGAAAAATATCTCGGCATTCTGCTCCTGGGGCTCCCCTTTCAGACAGCAGGTTTCGGGATGAATAATTTTATCCGCTCCGAAGGGAGGCCTGGGATTGCCATGTCAACAATGATTACCGGTGTTGTAATCAACACAATTCTCACGCCTCTATTTATCTTCCGCCTCGGAATGGGTATTGAAGGAGCTGCCATCAGTACTGTTATTGCACAGTCAGTCTCATTCCTCCTGGTCATGTACTATTTCATATCAGGGGGGAGCATAACAGGCTTACGGATGTGCCATCTTAAAATATGGACAGGGATCACACTGCGCACTTTATATACCGGTTTCAGCACCTTCATAATGCAGATCGGTGCATGTATTACAGCATCAATCTATAATCATCAGCTTATGAATTACGGAGATGAACTAACTGTTTCCATATATGGAATCATCCACTGCATCACTGTTTTTATGCTGATACCTGCCATCGGCATAAGCCGGGGAGCGCAGCCCCTCATGGGGTATAATTCCGGCAAAGGCGATACAGCCAGAACAGCAAAGATATTAAAAGAATCAATCACCTCATCTGCTTTAATCATATCAGCGGGATTTATACCGGTAATGGCTATGCCAGGGAGCATAATAAGCATCTTCAATTCTGCGGACAGCCTCCTTGTGATTGAAGGGAACGCAGCCATGAGGATATCCCTTGCACTCCTACCCCTTGCAGTTCTGCATATATGCGCATCGGGGTACTTCCTTGCCATTGGTGATGCGAAAAAATCCGCTTTGCTGACATTTGCACGGCAGATTATTTTTCTTTTACCTGCGGTAATATTACTCCCGTCAGTTTACGGGGTTAATGGAATATGGCTGGCAGCCCCTGTTTCTGACTTCTGCTCATTTATACTTTCTTTATATCTTTTATTTAAAAACCGCG
>DINC01000242.1:45258-46102 GCA_002425885.1 Spirochaetia bacterium UBA5550
TCTTCAGCTTCCAATTTCTGAATAAAAACACTTTTTTTGCTTTCAATTATTATGGCACTCTATTATAAATATAAAAAATTTATTATGAGGTAAGCAATGAAAAAGTTTATTACAATTATCCTTGCTCTTGCAGTAACATCATTTTTTGCAGGGTGTAAAAAAGATTCAGGCGGTATTTCAGGTGATAAAAAGTATGAGATAAAAGCGGGGTCTTATACATACTCAATCCCGCTTCCGGGGCTCGGGCCTGTTGAATCAACAACATACTTTGATGATTACGGCGCAAAAGAGTGTATCGAATCCAAAACAGAACTCAAGATGTTCGGTCAGGTAATTAAACAGCATACAAGATCAATAACAAAAGACGGATATTCATACACTCTTGACCTGGTAAGTAAAACAGGGACAAAGATGAAGATCGATGATGCCATAACTCCTGACATGAAAGCAGGTTTCGCAGCAATGGCTGTAGCGATGAAAGATTCCATTAAGATCAAGGAACTGGGTACTGAGGATTTTCTCGGCAAGTCATGCCGTAAAATTGAAGTTTCAATGGCTGACGGAAAATCTGCAGGGGTTTACTGGCTATGGAACAACATATCCCTCAAAATGGAGACAAAAGATCCCTCCACAGGTAGAGGCTTCACAATGGCTGCTACAAAAGTTGAGGAGCTTTCAAGTGTCCCTTCTGAAATGTTCGCAATCCCCTCAGACATAAAGATAACTGAAACAAAGATGCCGAAGATGGATTGATTCCCGACGCATAAAAAGGTTATAAAAAACAGCCGTTAATCAGACGGCTGTTTTTTATTTTATATCCTGTTTCAATGTTTATTCCTAAACA
>DINC01000382.1:0-177 GCA_002425885.1 Spirochaetia bacterium UBA5550
TGAAATTTCTTATTCTTTATAAATAAAATATATATATGGTTTACTAATTAATGGAGAGTCAATGATGGAAACTACATATTTTTCACTTGGTTCCAAGGCAACATTTAATAAAGCACTAAGGCATTTTTACGCTGTAAATGATGCTGTGGAAGAAATTGAATCAAAAGGAAATATTGT
>DINC01000382.1:255-6807 GCA_002425885.1 Spirochaetia bacterium UBA5550
ATAAAAGATAAGTTTAACTATTCATTTAAGTCATTCGGTGTTGTCAGTGATATAACCGATTTTGAAAAAATAGCGGGTGAAGCCGCAAAATGGACCGCTCTGGATCTTGTTGTCATGTATTTCGCTCCGGATGGTAAAAGATATGTAATAAATCCGAAAGATGCTGACAGCTGGGAAAGAGCCAGAGAATTACATAGAGATCAACTGATAGTTATTTATGTGAAGTACCTGAAAGATGTTAATACAAAAATTGAAATTGAAGCTGCGGATACATTGAATGATCTCTTAAGAGGAAAAGATGTATTTGTTAATAAAAGTTTTGCAGATCCCAATGCTATTGTAAGAGTAGAAAAACCTGTTGCTGTACAACCGGCAGCTTCAGCAGCAGCTCCCGGAGCAGGGGCGGCACCTTCTGCGGCAGTAGCTAAAGCTATGCCTCCTTCGAAACCTAAAAAGACCAATATTACCCCTAAATACGGGGTGCAGGTGACTAACGAACTTTTTCATAATGGAAATGTTGAAGCCTGGAAAAAAATCCTTGAAAGCTATCAGACAAAATTTCCGGACCTCACTGTGCATGTCATGTTCGGCGGTGAAGTAATAAATGATATAAATTCCCTCTTCAAATGGGGAAAGGTTAAACATGGTGATTCCATATTTTTCCAGGTTTCCGGAGAGGATATTTTAGGGGTATCCAAGCTTCAGAAATATCTTTTTGAGGGTGCCAGCCAGCGCTATGAACAGTTTCTGAAGCTTGGCGTCGGCAGAGTTCTCAATCTATTCTAAGGGGGATAAGGTAAAGATAACATGGCTAATATAATCTATTTTAATAAAGAATCAAAGAGCGTAGATGATAAAACTCTGAACAAAATAGGAATCAGGGGGAGAAGGGCTGTTGAGCTTGCCAGTATGGGGCTTCCTATTGTCCCCGGTTTCATTATTGATTCCGAGCTCACATTGAAACTTTCAAGTGTTAATATTAAAGAACAGATTGTTTCATATATNNTTTCACAGATAGAAAAAGAAACCGGTAAAAAATTCGGAGATAAAAAGAAACCTTTAATGTTGAAGCTTGTTATAAGCTCAGATTTAAATGTTCCATTTTTCCCTTCGATACACAATATCGGAATGAACAGTGATACAGTTGAGGCATTCGGTACTTTTACAGGTAAAGAGTTTGCCTATGGGGAATATCTTTTCCTGCTCAGGAATCTGGCTAAAAAAGTATATGATGTTAAAGAAGAGGATATCAAAAAGATCGAAACCACTTTAGGGAAAAAGCCCGGTGTAGAACAGATGATTAAAGCTATTGATCTTTACAAGAAAGAGTTTGGTGAGAGTTTTAGTGATGATGTTTTTGATCAGCTGATTTTAATTATGAAAAAGGCAGCTGAAAAATACTGTGATTCCGAGATAGACGTTGATAACACTTTGTCAATTATGATTCAGGCAATGGTGTACGGAAACTTCGGGCAGACTTCATACTCCGGAAATTATTTCACAAGAAACATCGTTACAGGTGATTCTGAAATTCAGGGAGATTTCCTGAGAAATGAATTCGATTTTACCGGCGGCAAGGCTCTTGAAATAAAGAAAATTGATAAAAAGTATTATGATAAATTCACTCAGATTGCAAAGAAAATTNNGAATTTTAATGAGATTAGAAATATAAAATTTACAATAGAAGAAGGGGACTTCTGGCTTGTAGAACAACGTGAAGTTGATGAAAAATCAACACAGGCGCAGATAAAAACACTTCTGGATCTAAACCATAATAAAAAAATTACTGATGATTTTCTCATCAATTCAATTAAACCCGGTCAGCTTAATGAGCTTCTTCACCCGGTTATAGACCCGCGTACAATTAAGACCATTAAGTCTATCAAAGGTGGAATAGCCGGTTCAACAGGCGCGGCCATTGGTAGAGTATTTTTCTCAACACCAAAGCTTCTTGAAGAGTACAAAAAAGCTATCATGCATGGCGGTGATACAAACCTTATTCTAATTCTTGTTTCATCTTATGCTGAAGATGTTAAAGCAATAGAGGTTGCACAGGGGGTTGTTACATGTGAGGGGGGCTTTTCATCGCATGCTCCGGTTGTCGCACGAAGCCTCGGGAAAGTTGCCATGGTTCAGCCTGATATGAAGATCAAAGGAACTTCTTTCACTCTTGCAGGGAAGACTGTTAATGAGGGTGATTACATATCAATAAATGTCCCTTATTATGATGATCCGACTCTGTATCTTGGTAAAGTCGAATTGATCGAACCTGATTTCAAGAAAAACGGTTTATTTGATTTTCTTGAAATTGTTGAAAAGTATATAAAAGATTTCAATGTCCGTTCAAATGCTGATCAGGGGCGTGATGCTGTTCTTTCAAAAGATTTCAAGGCAGATGGAATCGGACTCTGCAGAACTGAACATATGTTTTTCAATGAAAAACGAATTATGAAGTTCAGAGAAATGATCATTGCCGATGATGAAAAAGAGAGATTAAAAGCTCTTGAAGCGCTGAAGCCGATGCAGAGATCGGATTTTTATGAACTATTTAAAACAATGGCGGGTAAACCTGTAACAATAAGGCTGCTTGATGCGCCTCTTCATGAATTCCTCCCAAGATCTGCTGACAGCATGAAGGAATTTGTCAAATATGTACAGACAAAGAAGAAAACCATTAAAGCTGCGGATATTCAGGCCAGATGTGAAGAGCTCGCAGAGATGAATCCTATGCTCGGTCATAGAGGCTGCAGGGTTGCGGTAACGTATCCTGAAATTTATGAAATGCAGTGCAGGGCTATATTTGAAGCTGCGTGTATGCTGAAAAAAGAGGGGATTGAAGTTGCCCCTGAGATTATGATTCCGATTGTTATGAGCGAGCAGGAGATAAAATTCCTGAAAAACGGCAAGAAGATCGAGGGTAAGGAAGTTAAGGGTATAAGAGATATTAAAGATGAGGTTCTTGAAGAGTATGGAATTTCTGATCTGCACTATGAAGTGGGAACTATGATTGAGCTTCCGGCTGCGGCGCTTTCTTCAGGCTCAATTGCTGAATACGCGGAATTTTTCAGTTTCGGAACTAATGACCTTACTCAAACTACTTATGGCCTCTCCAGGGATGATTCCAACTCTTTCTTCCCGGATTATTCTCTCTATGACCTTATCAAAAATAACCCTTTTAAAGTCCTCGGTGAACCAGTTAAGGAACTTATTAGTATCTCTGCTGTAAGGGGGAGACTCACAAGGCCTGATATTAAAATGGGTCTTTGCGGTGAACATGGAGCAAACCCTGATAATATAGCTTTCTGTATAGAAGCCGGGTTGAATTATGTTTCATGTTCTCCTTACGCGATTCCTCTGGCAAAGCTTGGAATTGCACAGTACAATCTTAACAAAAAATAACATTAACAAATAGTAACATTAATAAATAGTATTATAAAAAAACAAGGGGTTGCAATAAAAAACAAGGGGTTGCNNGCAACCCCTTGTTTTTTATTGCGATGAGAAGAAGCAGGCATCTTTGTGCGGCAGCCTCTTTTAATTATCAGCAAAAACTGGAATACTATTATCTGTCAAGTGCTGCAATGCCGGGTAGGGTTTTTCCTTCAAGAACTTCAAGGAATGCGCCACCACCTGTAGAAATATAAGTGATTCGGTCAGAAACACCGGCTTTATTGACAGCAGTAACACTGTCACCTCCACCGACAATGCTGAGACAGGGGGAATCTGCCAGAACTTTTGCAATCTCATTAGTTCCTCGTGCAAAATTCGGCATTTCAAAAGCACCCATAGGGCCATTCCATATTACAGTTTTAGCCTTTTTTATCTCATCAGAAAAAAGCTTTATTGACTCAGGGCCGATATCAAGCCCGATTATATCGTCAGGTATCTCATCAGCGGGATATACTGCATTTGGTGAGTCGTTATCAAATTCCCGTGCGCCGATAATATCTACAGGGAGAAGAANNTCATTTCTTTGGCTTTTTTCATGATTTCTTTTGCCGAATCAATGAGCTCTTCTTCCAGTAGTGAATTTCCTATAGAATAACCGAGAGCCTTGAGGAATGTAAATGCCATTCCACCGCCGATTATAAGAAAATCGACTTTGCCTACTATATTTGTTAAAGCGTCAAGTTTAGAAGATACTTTTGCTCCGCCAATTATCGCACCGAAAGGTTTTTCTGCTGACTGTATTGTTTTTTGGCTGTATTCAATCTCGCTTTTCAGAAGAAATCCTGCCGCAACAGTTTTCATGAATTCAGTAACTGCAAAATTGGATGAATGCCCTCTATGGGCAGCAGCAAAGGCATCATTGATAAAAATATCTGCATGTTTTGCAATGAGTTCACCCAGGGCCCTGTCATTTTTTTCTTCACCCGGATAAAATCTTATGTTTTCGAGAAGAATGATTTCGCCATTGTTTAAATTTTTTGTTATTTCGATGGTTTCATCACCAAGAGGAGTGTCGATAAAACGGACAGCTTTTTTCAGAATTTGTTCGAGCCGTTCAGCAACAGGCTTTAAGGATAAAGATTGTTTAACCTGGCCTTTAGGTCTTCCGAGGTGTGATACAAGGACAATTTTTGCACCATGTTTCAGGCAGTAATCAAGTGTTGGTATTGTTGCAGTGATTCTTGTATCATCGGTTATGTTCATCTCTTTATCGTAGGGAACGTTGTAGTCAACCCTGATCATAACACGCTGGTTTTTCATTTCTATCTGGTCGATATATTTTACAGACATCTGCTATATCCCTGTATTTTAACTATTTATTTTTTTCCGTTCTCTGATAGCAACTATTTTTGAAATTATTATAGAGATTTCATATAACAGCATTAATGGAACGCCTACAAGTGATTGTGATAGCGGGTCAGGTTGAGGCGTAACTATCGCAGCAATGATCCATATTATCAGTATCGCATATTTTCTTTTACTTATAAGAAATTGGGGGGATACAATTCCAAGCCTTGTAAGAACAAGTATAATTACCGGAACTTCAAATAATACGCCCATTATAAGTGAGGAAAAAAGTATAAAATTCAGATAGTCGTCTGCTCCGATTGTGCTGATCATTTCCGGGCCAACGAAGCTCAGCATGACTTTTATCGCGGCAGGCAGAAGAATAAAAAAAACAAATGCAGCACCGGAATAAAATAGAAGTACGGCTGAAATTATCGTAAGCCGTGAAAACGTACGGTTTTTTCTTTCTATTGCCGGAACAATAAAACGCCATATTTGGAAAATAATCATTGGGACAAGTATAAAGAGTGCAGTTGCAGCTGAAACTTTGAATTTCAGCATAAAGCCGCCGACAAGAGTAAAAATATTGAGTTTATTTCCTGAATCAAGAAATGGTTTATTTACGTAATACACAAGGTGATCCGAAAAATAAAAAGCAACAGCGGTTATCAGCATAAAAGAAGCAAGTATAACGAGAACCCTCGATCTAAGTTCATCTAAGTGCCCTACAACAGACATCGGTTCATCTCCGCGGGCAAGAGCTTCAGGATCTATCTCTTCAATTTCTTTTTCTTCTTTATCTTCACCTGTAAGGAGTTTGTAAAACCTGCTTGCCGGGTTTTCTTTCTTTTTCAGAGGAATATCTTTGCCGGTTGTTTCGGGATTTAAAACTTTCGCCTCATCGGTTTTCTCAGAAGCTGGTTGAAGTTTTTTTACAGCGGATTCAGATTGTTTTTCATTATTTTTTACTGTTTTTTTGGGGGCTGCTTTTACAGTTTTTACAACTGCTTTGTTTCCTGTTTTTGCAGCCTTTTTTACAACAGGTTTTTTATCTGTTTCTTTCTTTTTCAAGGGGATCACCAATTGAATGACTAATTATCAATACTCTTCTGTATTGGCAAGTTTTCCATTTTCATCATAGATTTTCCATTTTCCGGTTTTTTTGCCGTTCCTGTAATGACCTAATGATTTCTGTTTGCCGTTATTATAATAGAATTTCCAGAGTCCATCCCGTAAACCATTTTTATATGGTCCGATAGAAATTCTTTTGCCATTGGGATAGAAAAGATTCTCTGCTCCATTCTTTTTCCCTTTTGAATACATTGAAATTTCTTTAGGGATACCATCATCATCNNTCATAATATTGTTTAAAAACACCATTTATAATATCGTTTGTATACACTATTTCCGTGACAGGGACACCGTTTGCAGAAAATTCATAATATGTACCATTTAACATGTCTTTTTTAAAAGTTTGTTTTGATAATACCCTGCCGTTTTCATGATACATTATCCATTGACCATTGCGTTCATCGCGTGTATAATTGCCCTGGGCTTTTACAGCTTTCCCTTCTGTTCCCTCGAAATAAATTTTCCAATTGCCATCTTTCATCCCTTTTTTTACAGGGCCTTCTGCTTTAATATTCTCTTTATCCCAGAAAAATTTCTGTATACCTTGTACTATGTTAATTAGCCCTCCAACAATATCTTCATCAGGTGGAATCGGTATGAATGTAAAATTGTCATTTGGAGTTTCGTCAGGATTTGGTTCAGCAGTTAATAAATTAAATTGGCATAGCAATATTGTTGATAATA
>DINC01000382.1:6859-13120 GCA_002425885.1 Spirochaetia bacterium UBA5550
TAGATATTAAGTATAACGACAATTACTAAATGCACAAATTATAGTCAAATGTTTTTTATTAAAGCCCAAGTAGGCAAAATATAAAATATGACTATAATAATTTCATAAAAAGCGGAAGGTGACTAATATGATGAGATCTCTCTGGACTGCGGCATCAGGAATGATAGGACAGCAGTTTAATATAGATACTATTTCGAATAACCTGTCAAATGTAAACACTACAGGTTTTAAAAAGCAGAGAGCTGAGTTTGAAGATTTGCTCTATCAGACAGTTTTATCAGCCGGTACACCTGCTACAGAAATCACAGAAATCCCTACAGGAATACAGGTGGGGCATGGCGTAAAGGTGGCTGCAACGCAAAAGATGTTTGAACAGGGGAGTTTGCAGAATACTGAGAATAAACTCGATATGGCGCTTGAAGGGGAAGGTTTTTTTAAGATTCAGCTCTATGATGGATCTCATGCTTACACACGGGACGGATCTTTTAAAATTGATTCCAACAGGCAGGTGGTTACATCAAACGGATATCTTCTCGAGCCTCCTGTTGTACTTCCGGAAAATTTTATAATGAATACCCTGGCAATTAGTCAGGATGGAAAAATTACAGTTAACATTGTCGGAGAGGAAGATCCGGTTGAAGTGGCTCAACTTGAAATTTATAGATTTGTTAACCCGGCAGGCCTTAGTTCAATAGGAGGAAACCTGTTTAGAACTACTCCTGCAAGCGGTGATGAGATACCGGGGCAGCCTGCATTTGAGGGTATGGCGAAAGTTCATCAGGGATTTCTTGAAATGTCAAATGTAAAAGTCGTTGAAGAAATGGTTAATATGATTGTTGCACAGAGAGCTTACGAGGTTAATTCAAAAGCAATTCAGACATCAGATTCAATGCTGAATACTGCAATAGGACTGAAGCGATAATGTTCAGGTTTTTTTTATCGCTCATTCTAATGCTCCCTTTGTCTGCTTCAGCTCGTGTATGTATCTATCTTATACCCGAAGTTGAAGCATATAACAGGAGTTTAACGCTTTCAGATATAGCCAGCATCGAAGGGGACCCGGCTGGACAGGCTGGAGTGCTCAAGATACCTCAGTCTTTGTATAAAGATTTTATTGTGGATCGCAGTGAACTGAATGATTATCTGTCAATGTCTCTTAATCAGACTTTTACAATATTCGGAAACGGGGCCAAACTTTCATTTAAAAGCAATATACCTGATGAATCACCTGTAGTAATAAAAGATGATAAACCCTTTATAGTAAAGAAAGGCGAAAATGTTGATTTGGTAATCAGGAAGAAAGGGATAAGCATCGAAATGTCAGGAAAATCTTTGCAGAATGGCACAGAAGATGATGAAATTTCAGTAAGGCTTAAAAACGGTAAAATTCTGAAAGGTAAACCATTAGGAGCTGGCAGGGTGGCGGTGCACTTATGAGAAGGATCTGTTTATTTCTTCTGTTGTTTTTAATGACCTGCATCTCTCTTAATTCAGCAACTGTCTGGGTCGATCGCGATATATATATAGCTGACAGAAATCTTAAAGTAGGAGATATTATCGTTGTAAATGTCAAAGACTTCTCGCGGCTTAAATTTGACATAGCGCTGGTAAATAATTCATCTTCAAATGTTGAATCCAATCCTGATGTTACAATTACCGGTTTTTTACCTAAAGTTTCATCAAATAAAAATACCAAGAATAATGAGTCTACAAATTTTACAGGGAGCTCAAAGATTGAGCTGGCTGTAGCATCACGAATTATTGAATTACAGAATAACGGTAATTCAGTAATTAGCGGTACGCGTACTTATACATTCAACGGCGTCACCAACACTTTAAGCGTTGCCGGAATTGTTGACCCGAAACATGTCAGCGGCGGTCTTATCGATTCTGAGTTCGTAGCTGATTTCAGAATTCAGATTACCGGCAGGAAAGAGGGCCTCACAATCAGAAAAGCACAAATCGGTCAGAACGGGACCTCCACGGCTGAACTGACAGAGACAGAAAAACAGCAGATAATAATAGATTATCTTGAAAAAATAATCAGGGAACTGACCAGGTAGATGAAAAAAATTGTATTCTATATATTTTCTTTTTTCTTTATGCTCTGCTCATTTTCGGCATATCCGGAGATTCCGGTTAAAATAAAGAACCTGAGTTTTATTGATGGTTATAAACCAAACCAGGTTTACGGCTACGGCCTTGTAGTCGGTCTTGCCGGTACCGGTGATTCAAAATCGAATCTCACGAAGAGTTCACTGAAAAATATGCTCAATTCAATCGGTATACAGGAAACTAATCCTTCGACTAAAAACACTGCAGCGGTTATGATTTCTGCTACAATACCGCCTCATCTCAGGATTGGTGAAAAGATTGATGTCTCTGTATCGTCTGTTGGTGATTCAAAATCACTTATCGGCGGAATACTTATTCAATCTCCTCTCAAGGGGGCTGATGGTAATATCTATGTAGTGGCGCAGGGTAAACTCTCTTTCCCGTCAGGAGAGGATAGAAGAAGCAGTGTAAAAACTTCAGGTTTAATAGTCTCAGGAGGTATTGTTGAGAAAGAAATTAAGCCTGAATTCATTATAAAAACAGCTGATGATAAAGAGGCGCTTAACCTTGTACTGAAAAGGTGGGATTACTCCACAGCAGATAGAATGATGAAGGCTCTTGGAAAAAAACTTAAAAAAAGCGAAGTAACGCTATCAGAAAACGGTAAAATACTGGTTACCATTGATAAGGATATTCCGCTGTCTGAATTTATATCAAATATTGAAAACGTTGAAATTGTACCTGAAACAAATGCGGTGGTGGTTGTTAATGAGCGGGACGGGACTATAGTAACCGGAGGAAATGTTTCAATTTCTGAGGCTATGATCAGTAAAAAAGGGATGATGATACAGGTCGAAAATTCCGATAAAAAAGTAAATGCTGCGTATATTAAAGATGCTGCAACAGTGAAGGACCTTGTTGACAGTCTTAATGCAGTTGGAGCAACAACTGAGGATATTATCTCAATTCTTAAAGCATTAAAAGATTCAGGTGCGCTTCATGCGGAGCTTATAGTAAGGTAGGTTATTATGAATACTATTCAGGATTTATATCAGACAAAAATTAATTCCGGTGCCGGCACTGCTGAGAATAAACTGAAAAGTCTTAATTCATCTGCCGCTTTTGACAACGCGGTTTCTGAAGCCTTAAATCCATCCCGAAAGAATGTAATGAACAAACAGCAGAAAAAGCTGTGGGATACATGCGTTGAAGCTGAATCACTTTTCGTGAATAAGATGCTTAAAGAGATGAGAAAAAGCGTTGATAAAGGTGAATGGCTTCACGGAGGTTTTGCTGAAGAGATCTTTGAAGATATGCTTTACGATGAATATTCACTTCAGGTTTCAAAAAGTTCCAACCTCGGGATGGCGAAGATGCTGTATAATGAATTAAGCCGCAGAATGTAAACTTTCAGCTAATATGATTATCGAAAAGCGCCCTGATATAAACCGGCGGCGTATCCAGAAGAATTTTACTCAGTTCCCTGTTGTAAAGTCTACCAAGTCCGTTTTTAATCTCCCTGTATGCATTATCGAATGAAGCCTGTTTTCGATATGATCTTTCACTTGTTATCGCGTCAAAAGTATCTGAAATAGCGATTATCTGCGCAAGTATATCTATGTCATCTTCTAAAAGTCCGGCAGGGTAGCCGGAACCGTCAAGGCGTTCATGGTGCTGTTTTGTAATAGTTGCAATTTCATTCATTGATGAAATTTTATTAAGTATGTGAAATGAATGGAGCGGATGATTTTTGATCATCTCCCATTCGCGGGAATCGGGATCGTGTTTTTTATCAAGTATTTCATGAGGGATGCTTATTTTGCCCGCATCATGCAGGAGGCCGGCCACCTCTGCTTTTATAATCTCAGATGTTGAAAAACCGGCTCTTTCTGCGATGAATTTTGAAAGAATGGAAACTCTCGTTGAATGGCCGTGCGTATAGCCGTGTTTGGCATCTATGACCCTGGCGAATAATCTAAGTATCGGATAAAGGCCGGCCATACCGAGTCCTTCCCAATAGTTGTCCCCATGATCTTCCGCATCATTTAACAGGTATTTTTTTTCAAGCTGAAGGAACCTTTCTGAAGATTCTTCAGGTTTAAATTCACCTTTATCAGTCATGTCGCATATCAGATCTGCGATACCGGGATTGAATGAAGTTCCCCGTTGATCAATAATTACTTTTAATGCATCCGTTAGTGAATACCTGTCGCGATCAAGTCGCGGTGTTTGAAGAGAATCAAAGCAGTCAACTGCACTGAGTATCTGAACTTCTACCGGAATTTCATTTCCTGAAATTTTATCCGGATATCCTGAACCATCCCATTTCTCATGATGCCACCTGATCCAGAAAGAGAGATCGCTCAGTTCAGGTATTGCTGCGGCAATTCTTCCTCCTGTAATTGAATGCTGCTGAACAGAGATATATTCATCTTTTGTGAGAGTACTTTTTTTGCGAAGAATGTTGATGTCGACTCCGATTTTGCCGATATCATGTATCAGTCCGGCGAAATAGAGCTGCTGTATTTTTTTCGAAGGGAGTCCGAGCTTGTCTCCTATTATGACGCAGCTTTCTCCTACCCGCACAGAGTGCTGATGTGTAGGGTGATCGTTAAGATCAAACTCAAGAACCAGTCCTAAAGCCTTAAGGCATTCATTAAGAATCTGACTCCTGTTTGAAATACCGGTTTTCATTTAATAAACAAAGCATTAAGGAAAAGATATGTCAATATTTTTATTCGGCACTATTATTGAGCTATGTGTGCTGTGCTATAATTCTTTTCATGTTTTTTATCAATCATTATCTGAAGTATTACTCTGTGAGTTCCGGGCATCCTGTGCTGATTAATTTATTATGAATAATTATAGACTATATTGATATTAATAATACTTGACTTGGTCTGTTTAAAGGAATTTTCTGTATTAAAAACAGACAGTCCGAGATATAAAAGTATTTTATAACAGGAAATATATTATGAAGATCTATTTTGATAACGCAGCAACATCCTGGCCGAAACCTGATTCAGTAATAAATGCGATGAATGATTTTAATTCTAATATAGGGAGCAATCCCGGGAGGTCCGGGCATCATCTTTCAGTTGAAGCAGGGAGAGTTCTTTTCGAAACAAGAGATAATGCGGCGGAACTTTTTCATATAGATGATCCTTTAAGAATTTCGCTGACTTCCAATGTTACTCATTCCCTGAATATTGTTTTAAGAGGTTACCTCAAACCGGGAGATCATGTTATTACTTCGTCAATGGAGCATAACTCTGTTATGCGGCCCCTAAGAGATCTGGAACAACGGGGAGTTGAACTTACAGTAATTCAGTGTGATGGTGAGGGGATGCTTGATCCGGATGATATTAAAAAATCTATACGCTCAAATACAAAACTATTATTGTTAACACATGCTTCAAATGTAACAGGGACAGTTATGCCTGTTCATGAAGCAGGGAGAATCGCTGCTGATCACGGGATTCTTTTCTGTCTTGATTCCGCTCAGACTGCCGGAGTACTCGATATCGATGTGAATTCCCTCAATGTTGATATATTGTGTTTTACCGGACACAAAGGGCTTCTGGGGCCGATGGGTACAGGCGGATTTTATCTGAAGAAAGGTCTGGAAAATTTAATCGAACCATTGATGTCTGGTGGTACAGGTAGCCTTTCTGAATTTGAAAAACAGCCTGATTTTATGCCTGATAAATATGAAGCGGGTACACTGAATGCCATAGGATTTGCCGGACTTGCATCAGGCCTGCGGTATGTTCTTGATACAGGTGTATCTGTCATAAGAGAGAAGGAGGATTCACTCACTGCATATTTTATTGATTCTCTGAAAAGCAGAAAGGGTGTCAGGATTTATGGAACCTGTGACATGAATTGGCGTACGTCAGTGGTTTCATTTAATATCGATGGTGCTGCTCCTTCAAAGGCGGCATTCATTTTTGATGAAGAATATGGAATTCTCTCAAGACCCGGTCTTCATTGTGCTCCATCAGCCCACAGAACACTGGACTCATTTCCAGGAGGAACTAACAGATTCAGCTTCGGTTTTTATAATACTTTTGAAGATATTGACATATCTCTGAAAGCAATTGATAAGATTATTAGTAATTCCCGGTAATAATCTTTGAATAAAATTCCTGAATGACGAAGTCCTGATTATTTCGTATAATCCTATAATACTTTGCAAATTCCTGA